>JBLNGL010000255.1:0-19884 GCA_050264735.1 Ignavibacteria bacterium
GATCGTAAAGAATTTTAATTAAGAGTTATATAAGATGTTCAAGATACATTCCATCAAAATTCAAAAACAAAACTAATTAAAAAATTCTTTATTTGTTCGGAAACGTACACTCCTGTAATAAAAACGTGCGTTTCTATTTCATTTTAATTGAAATTTGTCGAAATTTTACAAGGTATGATAGTTGCGAAAATAGACATACCAGATTTTTAAAATCTGGTATGTCTTTGAATTCCTTTGAATAAAAAAAATTTAAGATGGATAGAAAAATAGAAAAGAAAAAATGGTCGAAAAGAAGGATAATGTATGCCTCTTCGATCTCATTATTCATTGTGTTTGTCCTGTACGTTTTTGTCTTCAGCGACCAGAGCGCAAAGCTGAATGTTGAATCAGAGAAGATTACAATCTCAACCGTAGAATATGAACCGTTCCAGGAATTCATTCCTATTACCGGAGCAGTCCAGCCGATCCAGACATTTTTCCTGGATGTAAGTGAAGGCGGAAGAGTTGTAAAGAAATTTGTTGAGGATGGGGCATTCGTGAAAGCCGGTCAGCCGATAATTAAACTTGATAATGCGCAAATGACTCTGAACATAATGTATAATGAGGCTCAGCTTTTTCAGCAGATTAATAGTCTTAGAAGCACCCGGCTCTCAATGGAGCAGAACAGGCTCAACCTGCAGAGTCAGCTCCTCGAAATAGAGTATGATCTTATCGATAGAAGGCGCGTCTATGAAAACAATAAAATACTCTTCGACAAAAACTTGATTTCAAAATTTGAATTTGACCGGAGCAAGGAGCAGTATGAATTATCAAAAAAGAAAAAAGATCTGACATTGGAATCATACTCACAGGATTCATTATTCAGAGTGCAGCAGATATCACAGCTGGAAAAATCGGTAGAGCAGATGCAGAATAATTTAAATCTTACCAAAGCGCAGCTGGAGAACCTGACTGTTAAGGCTCCTATAAACGGACAAATAAGTGCATTGACCGCGGAGATAGGTGAATCAATTTCTCAAGGTGAAAATCTAGGTCAAATAGATGTGATCGATTCATTTAAAGTACGTGCATCAATTGATGAACATTATATTGCCAGGGTTAATCCGGGTCAGTACGGGGAATTTAACTTTAACGGAAGGGATTATACAATCCGGATAAAAACCATTTATCCGCAGGTTACAAACGGCAGGTTTGAAGTTGATATGCATTTTACAGCAAAGCAGCCGGAAGGAATCAGGCGTGGACAAACTTTACACATAAAATTAAATTTAAGCGAGCAAAAGGAAGCGGTCACGGTTGCCCGCGGCGGATTTTATCAGTCAACCGGCGGTCAGTGGGTCTTTGTTGTAAACGGTAATTCCGCTGTCAAAAGAGATATAAAACTCGGCCAGCAGAATTCACAGGTATTCGAAGTGCTCGAAGGTCTCAAGCCGGGAGAAAAAGTAATCACTTCCTCATATGATAATTACGGCGATGTTGAAAAATTAATTTTGAATTAATATGCCGAAATTTTATGTATATATTTTAGCAGACAAGCTGAGAAAGCTTATAATCGAATCATCAAATAAGCCGGTGAACCTTGAAAATAAAGAGCTGGTTTACTATGAAGTGTTTGAAGATTCGGTTGAAGCTGACTCCAGGAAGGAAACTATACAAAGCTGGCCGGAAAGAAAAATTCAGTTTTTAATCAATCTGGTAAACCCCGCTTGGGTTGATTGGAAAGAAGAATTGCTTGACTCATCCGAATTTTCGGGATGTGCAGAAAATTGTTAACCATAAAATAAAAACTTTAAGGAGCAAAAATGGAAGGGACAAACCATCTGATGATAAAAACGGAAAATCTTCAGAAAATTTATACAACCGAAGAGGTGGAAACAACTGCGTTAAATAATATTAATATCGAAGTGAAAGAAGGTGAATTTGTGGCAATAATGGGCCCTTCGGGCTGCGGAAAATCTACTCTGCTTAATATACTCGGATTGCTGGATAATCCGTCAAACGGTGCATATCACTTTGTAGGTCATGAAGTTTCAAAATACTCCGAGAGGCAGCGGGCAAATCTTAGAAAATCTAATATCGGTTTTGTATTTCAAAGTTTTAATTTAATAGACGAGTTGACTGTATTTGAAAATGTGGAGCTTCCGCTGCTTTATCTCGGTGTTTCTTCAAGCGATAGGGAAAAGCAGGTTAACGGAGTTCTGGAAAGAATGCAGATAATGCACCGCAAAAATCATTTCCCTCAGCAGTTATCCGGCGGGCAGCAGCAGCGTGTTGCCGTTTCCAGAGCGGTTGTTTCAAAACCAAAATTAATTCTGGCAGACGAACCGACCGGCAACCTTGATTCCCAGAACGGTGAAGAAGTAATGAATATCTTAACACAGCTTAATGAGGCAGGTACTACTATAATTATGGTAACTCACTCACCCCATGATTCGGAATATGCAAGAAGAATAATTCATCTCTTTGACGGTCATGTTGTTACAGAGAATTATAAAGAAAAATTTCATGTTTAGTGATTTTTATTAAAATATCTTAATCAGGAATCAGGGAGATAAACTGTTAATTACAGGGGTTCAGAATGTTAAAAAATTTTTTCAAAATCATCTTCAGAGATCTTTCAAAAGACAAAGTCTATACAATCATCAGTATTCTGGGGCTATCCGCAGGAATTGCAGTATCAATAATAATAATTGCTGTCAGCTTTTCATTTTTAAGCAAAGATAAATTCCATGCAAAAGGGGATAGATTATACCAAGCCTATTTTAAAAATAATTTTCTTGACGCTGGTATAGAGTATAGCAACACAATGCCGTATCTGCTTGGAGAAGCAATAAAAAACGATTATCCTGAAGTTGCGGACGCCGCAACCATGATGAGTGATACCCCTGTATTATTTATTGCCGGTGAAAAAAAATCTGAGCAAACCGGATGTTATTCAGACCCATCAATCTTTAATATTTTTTCATTTCCTGTTATAGCAAAAGGTAGAGAAAAAATCTTAACTGGTAATAATTCTATTGCCATCTCAAAAACTCTTGCCGAGAAATATTTTGGCAGCGCTCATGAAGCGATCGGCAAAAATATTACTTTAAGAAGATCTTATAATAAAAAAGAAGTCTATGTCAGTGCTGTTTTTGGAGATATGCCGGAGAATTCAACGCTAAAATTTGAATATGTTCTTCCATTGCAATCTCGTATTGATGAATGGGTATGGATGAAAAATTGGCCCTGGGGAAATTATCTGGCAACCACATACTTTGAACTGGAACCGAATATTAATCTATCCGATTTAAACAGAAAGATTAAAAATTTTGTTTCTGAAAAAAATCCGCATACAAAAGCCGAACTGTTTTTATTCAAGTATGAAGATATTTTTCTTAAAGGGCCGGGTAGCTTTGATAAGACAAATACCGTCCGGCTTCTGTTTGTAATTGCTGTTGTAATAATCGGAATCGCTTCAATAAACTTTATTAATATGGCTACTTCAAGGGCTGCGAGAAAAAATAAAGAGATCGGATTAAGAAAAGTAATTGGTGCAGGCAGGAATTCTTTGATCCTCAGATTTTTAGCTGAGACTTATTTACTTTCATTCGTTTCTATTCTCTTAGGCTTATTAATAACGGAATTGCTGCTTCCTTATATTAATGCCAGCTTTAACGGGTTTATTATTTTTTCGATTCCGTATAACAACATTTACTTTGATTTTTCTTTAATAGCTTTATGGTTTCTTGTAGGGCTGTTTTCCGGACTTTATCCTTCATTATATCTTTCTTCATTATCTCCTAGTGGAATTTTAAAAGGGTCCTCTGTTCAACGAAGAGGAGTATTTGTAAGCAAATCCTTGATTATAATTCAATTTGCATTCTCGACCATTTTTATATTCATCGCTGTTGTAGTTACTAAACAGATGAAATATGTAACTGATAAAGATCTCGGACTCAATATTAATCAGACTTTGCAATTTCCGATAACAACCGAATTATCCAATCATTTAAGTTCATTCACAAACGATTTAAAGCTGAACCCGGCAATAGTTAATGTGACTTATTCTAATTTTGAACCGACCGGAGTTTATGCTTCCACTTCCGACCCGAAGTGGGAAGGAAAACCGGAAGCACTAAATGATATGTTTCCGGTAGTTATGGTAGGTGATAATTATTTAAATACTTTTGATATTCAATTATCTAAAGGAAGAGATTTTTTTGAAGGCGATTCTGCCGATATTACTAATTATTTGGTAAATGAAAAAATGGAGAAGATCATCGGGAAGGATAATCCGGTAGGTCTAAAGTTATCGATGTGGGGAAATGACGGACAAATTATTGGTGTTGTAAAAAACTTTCATATCGGAACTCTAATGGAAGAAATAAAACCATTAATAATCATGAAGAAGATAAAGGAGTGCAATCTTTGCTTTGTTAAAATTAATCCTGCTGATTTATCATCTGCCGTTTCTTTTATTGAAAAAACTTATAATGAATATGAAAAAGAATATCCCCTGAAATATAGTTTTCTTGATGAACAATTTTTAAACCGTCATTCCGATGCAAAAATATTTGTAGGATTTTTCAGACTTTTCTCCGCAATAGCAATAATAATCTCATGTTTGGGATTGTTCGGTTTAACGGCATTTACCGTTCAGCAAAAGACAAAAGAGGTGGGAGTAAGAAAAGTTCTAGGGGCTTCCTTTAATTCGATAACAATGCTGCTTACAAAATCGCTGATTAAGCTTGTATTAATAGCGTCATTAATAGCTTTACCGGTCGGCTACTATTTGTCAGGCAAGATACTGCAGATGTTTGTTTATAAAACTGATGTCGGGGTAGAAATTTATCTTTTATCTGTTGCAGTAGTTACTTTGCTTGCATCCGGTACAATTGCATTTCAAGCAATAAAAGCTGCTTCAGCAAACCCGGTAGAATCATTAAGGTATGAATAGTCCGAAAATGAAAACATAGATTAAGAAATCCGACTATGCTTAGCTGTACTTAAAAAAATATATAGAAAGGTTTAACCAAGGGAAAATGCTTCGGAACTATTTAATTACCGCACTTAGAAACCTAAAAAGACATAAGCTCTATTCAATTATAAACATTTCCGGATTGTCAATAGGATTGGCAATTTTCATCTTAGCAGTCACCTTCTACAGCTTCCATCTTAGTTTTGATAATTTCCACAAAGATTCTGAAAGAATTTATATCCTCATTACTGAAAATAATTCTTTAAGCGGCGGCAGTCAGAAAGATGCATATACCCGTTTACCTTTGGCAAATCTAATGCTTCAAAATTTTCCTGAAATTGAAAATGCAACGGTGTTTCGAGAGTACTTTAGAGAAATTTTCAGATATAAAGAAATAAAGACTTACGAAAACAATGTGCTTTTTGCTGAACCCAATTTTCTAAAAGTATTTAATTGCCCGATTATAAAAGGAGATTATAAAACCCCGCTATCCAAACCGAATTCTGTTGTATTAACTGAATCTGCAGCCAGAAAATTTTTTGGATATGAAAATCCAATTGGTAAAACATTGACAACCGATTTTAGCAATACTAATCTCATGGTAACTGCAGTTGCAAAAGATTACCCGTTAAATTCATGCTTTAAATTTGATATCCTCGTATCGCTTCCGGATAATTATAAAGAAGACTGGAATGTAGCAGGAAGTACATACAGTTTTGTTAAATTGAAGCCTTATGCAGATCCAAGAAGTCTGGAATCAAAATTTCCCGCTTTTATTGAACAATACATTCCGGTCCTTAAAGAGAGTAAAGTCAAACTTTCATTGCTTCCTTTAGAAGATATTCACCTGAAATCTTTGGATATCAACAGCGGTTTTAATATTACCCCTGTTTTCCAATTTTACTTAATAGTAGGCATTGCATTAGGACTTTTGATAATAGTAGCAATAAATTTTATGGTGCTGTCTACTGCCAAATATGGAAATCGGGCTAAAGAAGTTGGAATACGTAAAGTAGTGGGAGCTGATAAAGGAAAATTAATAACACAATTTATCGGGGAGTCAATCATCTTTTCTATTTTGGCTCTTCCCTTTGCTTTGGTTTTTTTTGAGCTAATGAGACCTGCATTTATCGCAATTGTAGGGGGAGGGGTAGATCTAAGCTTGTGGCAGAGTCCTCTTATTTTGCTTATAATTTTTGGAGTTACTCTTTTTGTCGGTTTTATATCCGGTTTATACCCGGCCTTCTTTCTGTCTTCAATCAGGCCGACACTCATTCTAAAAAATCAGGCAGTTATAAAAAAAGGCGGATTTAGTTTTAGAAAAATACTAGTGATCTTTCAATTTTCTCTTTCTTTTATAATGATTGCTTTTACACTCACTTCTATTAAGCAATTGGATATGCTTTCCAAGATCGACCTCGGCTATAACAGGGAAAATGTAATTACGATTTCCGTAAATAATGAGTTTTACAAAAAATTCGACGTGCTTGAAAAAGAGTTAAAGCAGAATCCCCATATATCAATTGTCGGTACATCTCATGTTCTCCCTTTCTCATGGGGAAGGCAGGATAAGATTAGGCCGGATGGAGCTGATAAAAGTAACACTGAAAATATTTTCAGCTATCCGTGCGGTTATAATTTTATTGAAGCAATAGATATAAAAATTGTAAAAGGGAGGAGCTTCTCGAGAGAGTTTAATGATAACGGTAACATTATTATCAGTGAAGAGACGGCCAAGCATTTTGGATGGGAAGATCCGCTGGGAAAGGTAATTATTTTTAGTGAGAGAAATGATGCCAGGAAAACGGTTATAGGAGTTGCTAAAGATTTTCATTTTCCTCATGTGTTTTTCGAGAAAGCTCCTGCTGTTATTTATTTTTTAAAGGAACAGCCCTTTTATGTGTACATTAAAACTGTATCTAAACCAAGTGATGAAACAAAAAAATTCATTAAAGAGATATGGAATAAGACGGTGCCGGAACTTCCTTTTGAATATTCTATTCTCGATTATGCTTTTGAGGAGAATCTTAGAAGTTCTGCAAAAACATTCGATATTTTTAAATTTATATCAATTATATCTGTATTTATTGCATGTCTTGGTTTATTTGCGCTTGCGTCTTATACTGTTGAACGAAAAACAAAAGAGATTGGAATTCGTAAATCTCCTGGTGCATCTGTAAATAAAATAACGGGAAAATTAATCTCCGAATTTTTAATACTAATTATTATTTCAAACGTTATTGCTTTACCGGTTGCTTATTATTTCTCAAATTACCTGATAAGTGTTGGGTGGGTTTATAAAACAGAATTGGATGCTTCTTTATTTATTACCGCGGCAGTTGTTTCCGTTGTTACAGCCTTGTTAGCGGTTGGTATTCAGTCGGTTAAAGCAGCTGCAACTAATCCTATAGAAAGTTTAAGGTATGAGTAGCAGAGGGCAAAGAGCAGAGTACCGGAACAGATATTTCTGAATTATGCCAGAAGATTGGCATTTGAAAATGCTAATATTCTGATACTTTTAAAGAAGAAGTTTAATATAAAAAGAAAAATTAGAGTAATAATTGACAAAATTAGATTTTGGAATGTAAAAAAATAACCGGTTTTATTCGTTCATTAAATTAACTCTATCTCCTTTGCTCTCTGCATAAACAGTTTTTAAATAATTATAAGGAGTCAAAATGATAAAGCTTCAAGGCATTGAAAAATATTACACCAACAAATTCATCAAAACGTATGTTTTAAGGAATATATACCTTGAAGTTGCTGAAGGTGAATTCATTTCCATAATGGGTCCGTCAGGATCCGGTAAATCGACGCTGCTGCATATTCTGGGAATGCTCGATACTCCTTCGGAAGGCGAATACTACTTCCTGGAAGAACCGGTTCATAAAATGAAAGAGAAAAAATTATCGGAGCTTCACAAAACATACATCGGATTTGTTTTTCAGCAGTATCATTTAATTGATGAGCTTACGGTTTACGAAAATATTGAGACTCCTCTCCTGTACCAGAAAGTAAAGGGAAACGAAAGGAAGGGGAGAGTTGCAGAAATCCTTGACCGATTTAACATCGTGGCAAAGAAAGATCTTTTCCCAAATCAATTAAGCGGAGGACACCAGCAGGTTGTTGCAATTGCAAGAGCGATCATCGGTCAGCCTAAATTAATATTAGCGGACGAACCCACGGGCAGCCTTCACTCGGAACACGGGAAAATTATTATGGATACTCTAAAACAATTAAACGAACAGGGAACAACTATTATCCAGGTTACGCATAATGAACAGAATGCTTCTTATGCAAAAAGAATTGTTAAATTAAAAGACGGATGGATTGAAAATGCAAAACTCAAAGTGCAGGGCGCATAGCGGCAAAATTGAATTAACTTTTAGACAAGCTTGATAAAGAATGCAGAATGATTACAAATTTTAAAAAACTTTATAAACTTAATCTGGCGCTTAGCGCCATGCGCTTTGCCATTTGCGAGGTAATATGTTAAAAAACTATTTAAAAATAGCATTACGAAACCTTCGAAAGAACAAAATCTATTCTTTCATTACAATTTTTGGTCTTTCAATTGGTCTCGCCTGCAGTATGCTGATGCTTATCTATATTTATTATGAATTCAGTTATGACAGGTTTAACAAAAAGGCAGACAGGATTTACCGCCTTGGGAGAGAAATATCTTCCGCTGAAGGTGAAATGCGCGAGCCTTTATCAAGTGCCAAGGCAGCGGTCATTCTTAAACAGGATTATCCGGAGGTGGCTGATGCCGTAAGATTTAAAGGTATAGACAAAGCTATAGTAAAGTATAAAGATAAACAGTTTTTTGAGAGGGATTTGTATTATGTCGATCCTGCAGTATTTAAAATATTTACTTTACCAATGATCGAAGGAAATCCCGAAACAGCTTTAGCAAATCCTTACTCGATTGTAGTAACGCGGGAGACGGCAATAAAGTATTTCGGAAGTGAAAAAGTCCTTGGCAAATTACTTATAATAAATAAAAATGATTTTCTTATTACCGGCGTAATTGAGAATCTGCCTGAAACTACGCACCGTAAAATAAATATTCTTTGTTCGTTTCAAACTCTTATTAATCAAAATCAACCCGACCTGGAGGATTGGCTGAGTTTTAATTACTCTACATACATATTATTAAGGGAAGGTGCAGATATTGAATCTGTTGAATCCAAGCTGCCATCGATGATAAAACAGCATATCGGCGATGGAACAAAAAAATTACATGGAACATTGAGCTTTTACCTTCTTCCTCTTAAAAAAGTTCATTTGTATAATCATCTTGATGGTTTCAAACCTGGTCTTTTTTCGAAAATAATTTCCTTCAGTTTCATTGCTCTTTTAATAATTCTTATTGCCTGCATAAACTTTATTAATCTCTCAACAGCCAAAGCGCCTATCAGGGGAAAGGAAATAGGGCTCCGCAAAGTAGTCGGTGCAAACAGGTTTATGCTTATTAAACAACATTTAATTGAATCGCTTATCATATGTCTGCTGGCATTTGCCTTTGCTCTGTTATTAGTTGAGTTGTTTTTGCCGCTATTCAGAAATAATATGGAATCCAGTCTGAATTTAACGAAGACACAATTATTGGAGATCTATGCGGTTTTCTTGCTGCTTACAGTAACAACCGGACTGCTTTCAGGGATTTATCCTGCTTTTTATTTAACCCGATTCCAGCCGGTGCAAGTTTTAAAAAATAATTTACATACAGGCAAAAAGAAATCCGTAATGCGCTGTATCCTTGTTTCTATGCAGTTTTTCTTTTCAATTATATTGATATGCGAGACGATGTTGATAAATCATCAGTTGAATTATATGAAAAGAAAACATCCGGGATTTCATAAGAAGGATGTTGTGGTTTTACCTATAGATGATAATGAACTAAGAAAGTCGCTTAAAACATTTAAAATTGAATTACTTGAGAACAATGAGGTGTTATCCGTAACCGCTTCATCATCTTTGCCGGGGTTAATTGTACCCAGAAGCGTAAAACTTCCCGAAGGATATTCAAAAGATGAAATGCAGTTGATGGATGAAATTAACATTGACTCAGATTTTATTCCGGCATTGAATATTGAAATGGAAAAAGGAAGAAATTTTTTTGAAGGAGATAAAGCAGATCAGGAAAATTCAATTATTATAAATGAACTTGCGGTAAAGAAGTTCGCATGGGATAAACCGGGAGAAAATCCAATTGGAAAGAGTATAAAAACCTCGGTTGGTCAGGATCAATTTGAAATCCGGACGGTGATTGGTGTGGTGAAAGATTTTCACCTTTCATCGATGAACAGGTTAATAGAACCATTATACATAAGTAATAATGCTGAAAATCTAAATTACATCCTGGTTCGTTTATCTCCAGGCAGTACCCAAAAATTACTTAAATACATCCAGATGAAATGGGAACAACTATACCCGGCATATCCATTTACGTACACCTTCCTTGAGACGGAATATGATCTATACTTCAGAATTCTTGAAAGAATAATAGATAATGTTATGTTTTTCTCGATCCTTGCTGTACTTCTTGCCTGTTTGGGTACTTATGCTTTAACCGCATTTGTCTCTGAAAGACGGACAAAAGAAATAGGAATACGAAAAGTGCTTGGGGATTCAACTTTAGGAATTATTTTTCGTCTTAACACCGAAATATTCAAATATATTTTATTCGCTGTTCTATTTTTTATACCGGCTATTTTTTTCGTCAAAGATTATTTCAGGTCTTTTTTCCCTTACCTAAGTGAGATAGATAATTTTATTTATATCAAATCAATGTTGATTGTTTTTGCAGTGGCATTGATGTCAACTTCATACCAATCTATTAAGTCAGCTCTTGCAAACCCGGTTGAAAGTCTAAGATATGAGTAAAAAAACATTGCTTGAGAATTGAGAATTAAAGTAAAAATAAAAAAGTGAAGTTATGTTAAAAAACTACTTGAAAATTGCACTTAGAAATCTCAGAAGACACAAAGCTTACTCCTACATAAACATTGGCGGACTAGCAATCGGAGTAGCCTGCTGCCTGCTGATCTTTCTTTATATACACGACGAACTGAACTATGACAGCTTTCATGAAAAGGCGGATAGAATTTTCCGGATTAATACGGATATAAAATTAGGTCCGACCGAACTGAATATCCCTGTGGTTTCAGATATGATGGGGCAATTGCTTAAACAGGACTATCCGCAGATAGAAGAATATACAAGGATTTATAATTTTGACGGGGACAAACTTATAAGAAAAGGAGATCAGTTTAACAATGAAAAAAGAGCGGCTTACGCCGATTCAACCTTCTTTAAAGTTTTTACTTTTTCTGTTCTATATGGAAACACTGAAAGAATCTTAAATGAACCGAACACAGTGGTGATCACAAAATCCACGGCGGAAAGATATTTCGGCACTGCGGATGTTTTAGGAAAATATATTGAAATAAGTGACCGTGGTGTTACTCAACATAAAATAACTGCGGTTATTGAAGATATGCCGTCCAATTCTCACTTCCGATTTGATTTCCTCCTGCCTATGCATAATTGCCGTTATGATTGGGGCAACTTAGTTTCTGCTAATTTTCATACTTATCTGTTATTAAAAGAAGGGACTGACCATAAAGAATTTGAAAAAAATTTTATTGAATACAATATTAAATATGTATTCCCATATGCTAAAGAACATATTAATATAAACAGCATTGAAGAGTTTGAAAAAGCAGGAAACAAAATTCTGAATTCTCTGATTCCGCTTACGGATATACATTTATATTCGAAACGGATCCAGGAAATATCCCCGACAGGAACAATCCAGTATGTTTATATATTTTCAGCAGTAGCTTTGTTCATTCTGCTGATAGCCTGCGTAAATTTTATGAACCTTACCACCGCACGCTCAGCGAACAGGGCAAGGGAAGTGGGAATCCGTAAAGTACTTGGCACAGACCGTAAGAACCTTGTTTTCCAGTTCCTTACGGAATCAACCTTAATGTCCTTCTTTGCAGTGATTATTGCTGTTCTTATTGTGTACAATGTACTTCCCTTTTTTAATGAACTTTCCGCTAAAGAACTGAAAATAAACAGTCTTTTTTCAAGTTCCATTTTTTTATTTCTGTTTCTTCTCCCTTTCCTAATCGGATTACTTGCAGGGAGTTATCCTTCATTTTTCCTTTCCAAGTTTATGCCGGTTGAAGTTATGAAAGGAAAATTTTCAGGGGGGAGCAAAAGCGGAAAACTGAGAAGTGCACTTGTTGTTTTTCAATTTGCAACTTCTATCGTTCTTATAACGGGAACTATAATTATTTACAATCAGCTTAGTTATATTCAGAATAAAAATCTCGGATATCTTAAAGAACAGGTACTGGTGTTAAATGATGCCTACGCGCTCGGTAACAATATTGATGCTTTTAAAAATGAAATACTGAATGTTCCCGGTGTAATCTCCGGTTCTATAAGCGGCTATCTGCCGATTCCCTCGGATAGAAGCAACAGCGCTTTTTATAAGGAGGCGTCTAATCTTTCCGAAGGCGGATTGACAATGCAGAGATGGAGGATCGATTATGACTATCTGAATACTCTGGGAATTCAGGTACTGAGCGGTAGAAATTTTTCGCCGGAATTCGGCGCCGATAGTTCAGCAATGATACTTAATGAAGTTGCCGTTAAACAGTTGGGTTACCGGAATCCAATCGGACAGAAAGTGTATACCTGGGAGTCAGGCGACGCAGTAGTAAGCTATGATATAATCGGAGTAGTAAAAGATTTCCACTTCGAATCCCTGCGCCAGGATATAGGTCCTCTATGTTTTACACTGGATAGAAGCACCGGGCATATCTCTTTTAAAGTAAACACGGCTAACATAGCCGGCATTATAGAAGCAGCTGAAGCAAAGTGGAAAAATATGGCTGTTGGGATGCCGTTCAGCTACAAATTCATGGATGAATCATTTAATGAAGTTTACAGGGCGGAGCAGAGGATAGGAATTATTGCTCTTACTTTTTCCCTTCTGGCAATTATTATAGCTTGCCTCGGATTATTTGGACTTGCAACTTTTCTCGCGGAACAGAAAACAAAAGAAATAGGAGTCAGAAAAGTATTAGGTGCCTCTGTTCCATCAATTCTTTTAATGCTTTCAAAAGAATTTGTAAAATGGATTGCAATTGCCAATTTAATTGCCTGGCCGGCTGCTTATTATTTTATGAATAAATGGCTGCAGGACTTTGCTTACAGGATTGAAATAAGCTGGTGGCTTTTCGTAATCGCTGGTTTCATTGCTCTTATTATAGCACTTTTAACAATTAGCATTCAAGCAGTTAAAGCTGCAACTGCAAATCCGGTGGAGAGTTTGAAGTATGAATAGCCCATCTCCAACCCCTTCCCAACCTGTTTCGCCCTTGGCGAGCCAAGGCTGAAGGGAAGGGGCTTTAAAAGTCCTCCCCTTTGGGGAAGATTTAGGTGGAGCTAATAAAGCGGCCACTGCAAACCCGGTCGAAGATTCCCATTTACCGGGATAGAGAGTTTGAGATATGAGTAACTCAAAGTGCAGAGTTCAAAGTTTAAAGCGTAAACTCCGGCAAGAGTTAACAACTGTTCTTTGCATTTTGAATAGAAAAAAATTAAAAAATGAAATTAGGTTAGTCGATAAATAAAGGAAGAATATTGATCGAATTTCAGAAACTTCTAATAATTAAAAGACGCTTTGCGCTATGCGCTTTGCTCTATGCGGCGGAGTAGATTATGTTAAAAAGTTACTTCAAAATAGCATTCAGAAACTTAATACGTTTCAAAGCTTATTCGTTAATAAATATTTTTGGACTTGCTATCGGGATAGCGGCATGCATTATAATTTTACTCTTTGTTACCGATGAGGTAAGCTTTGATAAGCATAATGAAAAAGCCGAGAGGATCTACCGGGTTCATACCCGCGGAAAGTTATTAGGCAATGAACTAAATATGGCTGTTTCTCCTGCTCCGCTCGGGGAAACAATGGTTAATGATTTCCCGGAAGTTACCGCTTCCGCCAGGATCTTTTATACTCCCAATATGCTTATCCGTTACAAGGATAATGTCTTTAACGAAACAAGATTCTTCTGGGCAGACTCTTCAATTTTGGATATCTTTACGATTCGTTTCATCCAGGGGGATCCCAAAACTGCTCTTGATCAGCCCCATACGGTCATACTTACGGAATCCTTAACAGAAAAATATTTCGGCAATGAAGATCCGATGGATAAAATTATAAACATGGAGGACGGCACTCCTTACACTATTAAAGGAGTCATTGAAAACTGTCCGCCGAATTCTCATTTTCGGTATGATATGTTTGCATCATTATCAAGCTGGGGCGGAAATGAAAGAAATGATTTCTGGGTAAGTAATAATTTTTATACCTACATACTTTTAAAGGAGGGTACCTCAGCGACTGGACTTCAGAAGAAGCTGCCTGAATTTGCCAGAAAATATGCCGGGCCTCAGCTTCAGCAGCTGCTTGGGATTACTTTTGATGAAGCTCTGGCAAGAGGATATAACTATGAGTTTATTATGCAGCCGCTGGTTAATATCCATTTAAATTCTCATCTCGATTATGAAATTGAACCGAATAGTGATATCCGGTATGTTTACATCTTCTCTGTTATAGCCTTATTTATTTTATTTATTGCCTGCATAAACTTTATGAATCTTTCCACCGCCCGTTCCTCAATCCGTTCAAAGGAAGTCGGCATCAGGAAGGTTCTTGGTTCTAGTAAAGCCAGGCTTGTTCTGCAGTTTTTAGCTGAATCAACCTTGCTTACTTTCTTCTCCGTATTAATAGCAATTGTCCTTGTCGAAATTTTTCTTCCTTCATTCGGCACACTTGCCGGCAAAGAATTACGGACAGGCTATTTTGACAACTTCCTTGTGATCCCGGCATTGGTAATCACAATAATAATTGTCGGAACAATTGCAGGAACCTACCCTGCATTTTTTCTTTCCTCCTTTCAGCCTGTAAAAGTCTTAAAAGGGGGAGCAGGCGCAGTGAGCAGAAACTGGCTGCGAAGCGGCCTGGTTATTTTCCAGTTTACAATTACTATTGTACTGTTTATTTGCACGTTCATTGTTGCCGGACAGATGAAATATATACAGGAGAAAAATTTAGGTTTTGATAAAGAGCATGTCCTGGTAATCCAAAGAGCATGGACCCTTGAAAATCAAGTGCAGGCATTTAAAGATGAATTAATGAAGAATACAGACATAATAAGCGTATCAAATACGGATAATCTTCCCGGCAGAAATTTCAATCAAACTGTATTTAAACCTGAAGATGCACCTCTATCCCAGCAGTATCCTTTAGCAACTATGGGCACTGATTATGACTTTGCTAAAACTTTGGGACTTAAAGTCTTGGACGGCCGTTTTTTTTCAAAGGAAATCTCAACGGATACAACTGCGGTTGTCCTGAATGAAGAAGCCGTAAAATTTATGGAGCTTATAGACCCTCTAGGTAAAAGACTGATTTTGCCCGGGCAAAATAATCCGCCGATTACTATTGTAGGAATCTTGAGGGATTTTCATTATGAATCTCTCCGTCAGAAAATAAGACCGTTAGCTGTTTTTATTAACAAAGGCGGGACCCAATTTCTCGCGGTAAGGATAAAGCCTCATAAGGTATCTCAATCAGTGCATTTCATCCAGGGGCAGTATAAAAAATTTGTACCCGACAAGCCGTTTGAATATTTCTTCCTGGATGATGACTTTAATAATCTTTACCAATCCGAGCAAAAAACCGGACAGATATTTTCAGCATTTTCTATTCTTGCAATCTTTATCGCATGTCTTGGTTTACTTGGCTTAACAGCATTTACGGTGGAAAGAAGAATAAAGGAAATCGGAATAAGAAAAGTTCTAGGTGCATCAGTCTCTAAAATAATATTTTTAATTGCCAAAGAGTTTTTAAAATGGATTATAATTGCCAACTTAATTGCCTGGCCCATTGCCTATTATTTTATGAACAACTGGCTGGAGAACTTCGCCTACAGGGCTGGTATAACTCTCTGGTCATTTATTTATTCCGGAGTCATAGCTTTGATTATAGCGCTACTTACTGTAAGCTCTCAAATAATAAAAGCAGCAGCTTCAAACCCTGTTGAAGCTCTTCGATATGAATAAAACCGGTGTGCGAAGAACAAGTCTTGGGAGCCTGAAGACTTAGATATGAATAGAACTGTTCGCCGGTGAACATCAGTAAAATGTTTTCGTACACTAACTTCTGTGGATACTTTATTTTTCTTTAAAATATCGAAGGCATATTATTTGAATTAAGAATAAAAAAAAATAAACTCATTTTTCCACACGCGGAAAAAAAATTATAATGTTAAAAAATTATTTTAAAATAGCTTTAAGAAATCTCAAAAAGAATAAGGGGAATTCTTTAATAAATATTCTCGGTCTGGCTGTGGGAATTGCCTCCTGTATAGTCATATTACTATATGTTCAAAATGAACTGAGCTATGATAAGTTTTACAAAAATGCCGATTCAATCTATCGTGTATACGTAAAATCATCGATTAACGGAGTGGAAAGCTGCAACTGCAAAACAGCCGCTCCTTTAGGCAGCACACTTGTCAGCAATTTTCCAGAAGTAATTAAATATACAAGAATAGGTTTTTTTGGGAATCATGCTTTAAGGTACATTGATAAGGTTTACAGGGAACGGCATGTGTATACGGCAGATTCGAATTTTTTCGACGTCTTTTCGCTTCCCCTTATAAACGGTAATCCTAAGACTGCTCTAAGCCGGCCAAACTGTATAGTAATGACTCAATCCGCTGCTCAAAAATATTTCGGCAGTGAAAATCCTGTCGGAAAAATCCTTAATGCGGATTCCCAAAATTCATATCTGGTTACAGGCATAATGAAAGATTTTCCGGCTAATTCAAGTTTCAGGTGCGACATTCTTTTGTCAATGTCGACATATCCGGTAACAGAGAATGATCACTGGCTCAATATGAGTTATACAACTTATATAGTGTTAAAAGAAGGCACTGATCCGCTTGTCTTTGAAAAGAAGTTGCAAAGTATTGTGAATGACTATGTAGCACCGTATGCAGAATCGGTTCTTGGAGTTTCCTTCAATGAATTCCTTAAAAAAGGCAATGCATGGGATTTATATCTGCAGCCTTTAACATCAATATATTTGTACTCTCAAAGCGATTACGGGATTGATCCAAACACTGAATGGGGTAACCAAAGCAGAAGCAGTATTGATTATGTATACATTTTCTCAGCAATAGCTTTTTTCATATTGTTTTTAGCTGTTATTAATTTTATAAATTTAACAACTGCCAGGTCAGAAACCAGGTCTAAAGAAGTCGGAATAAAAAAATCACTCGGCTCAAGCAGGACAAAGTTAATAGGACAGTTTCTTACCGAATCAATTATAGTTGCACTGCTTTCGGTTATCATGTCAATTGCTTTTGTAGAAATTATTCTGCCGTTCTTTAATCAGGTAGCCGGAAAGAATCTTAATCTCGGAATATTCAGCAGTATATATACAATTCCCGGCTTGATATTATTAGCAATCGTTATCGGAATACTTTCGGGAAGTTATCCCGCCTTTTATCTTTCATCATTCAGACCAGTTCATCTGTTCAAATCAGGCTTCGAAAAGAGGATCGCAAAAAGCACATTAAGAAGCGGACTGGTTGTGGTTCAATTTACCATTTCAATTGCATTAATAATTGGTACAATAATTATCGGAGCTCAGATCAGTTTCATACAAAATAAAAATCTTGGTTTTAACAAAGAGCACCTGTATGCAGTAATAAATTTCGGAGTACCGGAAAACACTTTACATGTACTTAAACAGGAATTAACAAAGAATCCGGATATAATTTCATTAACCAATTCCTCCATAATGTTTTACCCGGGAATTCCCGGAGATGCTTATACGTTTAATGAAGGAGAGATTTCTAATCCTGTCTCAAGCCAATATCTGGATGTTGATTATAATTTTTTGGAAACATATAAAATACCGCTTGTTCGGGGACGCTACTTTTCAGAAGAATTCCCGTCCGATTCGAATTCAGTAGTGATAAACGAGGCTATGGCTAGGGAATTCCTGCCTGCCATGCCTGCCGGCAGGCAGGCCGGACAGGCAGGCGGGGAAGAAGATCCTGTTGGAAAAGAATTAATACATATAGGAAATCATTCAAAGAGATATACTATTATCGGTGTAATTAAAAATTTTAATTATCAGTCGCTTCATGAACAAATTAAACCGCTGGTGCTTTTTCTAAGCCCGGTGAATCAGGCGGCAAGCATACTGACAATCCGGATATCTTCGGCAAATATTAAGAATACAGTAGAATTTATTAATAGTACCTGGGAAAATATTACCGGCGGAGAAGATATTTATTCTTCTTTTATTGATCAGAATTTAGCCAGTCTTTATAAATCCGAAGAGAGGGCTGGCAGAGTTGCCACTGTGTTTTCAGGTCTTGCGATATTTATCGCATGTCTCGGGTTGTTCGGATTAGCCTCCTTTGTTACGGAACAAAGGAAAAAGGAAATCGGTATACGAAAAGTGCTGGGAGCTTCTGTTTTCGAATTAATTACTATGTTATCGAGAGAATTTACCAAATGGGTTTTAATTGCAAATTTGATAGCCTGGCCGATTGCATATTTTATAATGAATAACTGGTTGAACAATTTTGCATACAGGATAAATATAACACCATGGGTATTTATTCTGTCAGGAATAACAGCATTGTTTATTGCGTTATTAACCGTTGGTTCACACGCAGTAAAAGCAGCTAGAGCAAACCCGATAAAGAGTTTGAGGTATGAGTAGCCTGTCCCCTGGGCATCCTCTTCCTTTTGGAGAGGATTTAGGAGAGGCTTTCCAGACAAATAAAGCAGCAACTGCTGACCCGGTTGAGTCACTCAGGTATAAGTGACGAAATCCCGGCTTTTGGGAGTACGATTTGAATGCAAGCCGGATGGCTGATATGAATTATTTTATAACGGGTAAGAGGAGATAAAATGATTTTCTACCTATTCAAACATTATTCCCGTACTATCTTAAGACGCAAACTTTTTTCTTTTATAAATATTACAGGTTTGGCTTTTGGAATCGCCTTTATAATTCTGATAGGACAATTTATTTACTATGAGGTCAGCTACAACAGCACTCTCAGTAATGTCGACAATATCTACAGGCTTGTTGATGCAGATGCAAAAGATTATAACATTGACTATAGAATTAAAGACCAAATTATAGAAAGCATTCCGGGAGTTACAAATGCCTGCCTGCTAAATCATTATGGGGTTGATGTCGAAGCAGAGAACAAGTTCTTTAAAATTAAACACATGCTGATGGTTGACTCTGACTTCTTCAAAGTATTTTGTTCGTCGTTCATTTACGGCAATTCAAAAGAAGCTTTGAATTCCATAGACAATATTGTTCTTACCGAGACTACGGCAAAAAATATTTTTGGCACCCCCGATGTAATTGGAAAAACTCTCCGGCTCAATCACCAGTCTGATATGCTAATTACCGGCGTTGTTAAAGATTTCCCGGAAAATCTCAGCTTCGGTGCCGAATTATTTGTCAGTTTTGCCAATGCGCCGCAGCAAAGAATATTCTGGAAAATGGCATGTGATGACAGTAAATGCAGATATCCTTTCAATGTTTTTATTGAACTGGATAAAAATGCCAACGTGGCTGCAGCAGAAGAACGTATTTCTTCCTTGCATAGTATTGATAATATTCATTATCCGGACAATATAATTCTCACTCCGCTTAGTTCGGATTATTTTAACACTGATTATAAGGACAGCGATTTGCTTCACGGCAATTTAGAACTGATAAAGTTACTTTCCATTATAGGGGTAATTGTGCTGTTGCTTGCAATTATCAACTTTGTCAATCTTACAAC
>JBLNGL010000256.1:0-3597 GCA_050264735.1 Ignavibacteria bacterium
AATCATTTCAGAGACAATATTTGCCTGCTCCCCGAGCTGGGTTATATAAATATTCCTTACAAATGAGTATCGGATATAAGACATAACAACTACAATCACTGCGGCTACTGCACTGAAAATTAAAATTATTCTAGTTTTATAGTATGGACGAAACTTTGAAATCATTTATTTGCTATTTTATCATTATAAATTAACTAAAAGAAAGCAGCGAGTAAATAAAACTATTATGATATCCAGGTACCGATTATCTTATCTATCCTCCAGCGATTTCCTTCTTTTTTCATGAAGTATAAAAATCCTGAGCCATCCCAACCCCTATATGACTGAGCAATGGTTAATACGGCTTGCGATTTCGATTTATCATAACCGATTCTTGAAAAAGCTATATGGGTGGCATTTATTTCCTTTTCTTGATACTTACTGCTGAAAACATAATTCTTAAAACCTGGGATATTTCTCAATTTGATTCTTTCATTATTAATATTTATGTAATCTATTACAGTTTCCGCATACAATCCGGGAATTTGTCCGCAAAAATACGGAACCGTTAAACTGTCATAATGTTCTCCAAATGTAGAATCATTCAGAACTATCAGATATCCTGACTCAGAATATTTCCCATTTAAAATTTTCTTGTAAATTTCATAATCATCACCGGTTCCGTATTCGCCCGCATCAATTATATTTTCATTGCAGCCAGATGAAAAAATACTGCATGAAAATAATACTATAAAAAATTTCTTCCGCATTTAAGATCACTGACAAAACTTTTTTAATTTTATTCACTACTATTGTTAAATATTCGGAGCTGCCCATCTCTTATAAACTCAAAATCCGTGCAATTCAAGCGGATGACGCAATATGTCCACATATACCAGGATTTAAAATCAGACTTATTTGCTGCATGCGTAAAATTTCTCACTTCACCCGGAGGCAGCGTAATTGAGGACTGAGATGAATCAGTTTCCGAGGGGGAAGCATAAATAAGCGGGCCCGGTATAGGTTTATCCGAGTCATATAATTTAACACTGATTAATTGCTTTGATGAAAAATGGAGCGTTACGGGATAAGTCTGCCAGTTCCGTACACTTAAATTAAAAATATATGTTGTAGGATCAGCTTCTCCGTTGATATCAGGAATTAAATATCCGCTGATAGGAATATTCCGGTCAACAATTTCAAACCGGTAATATTTGGTCTCAAACTCGCTATTAAAAATATTCATATTCAATATAAAATAACCTATTCCTGCTGCCGAATCTGTTTCATCAGTGTGAATATGCTGATCCCAAACAATAGTATTTTCTTTTGTCTCCCCAGGCTCTAAAAGAATTTGGGATTCTGCATTCGAATCCCCGTAATTAAGCGGGCAAGAATAGAAATAGGAGAATCCCGGGAAATTCTCCTTGTATAATCTGAACCAGAATTGATCCGGATTTCTAAAGTAAAGTGCACGCTGCTGTGAAGTAGGATTTGTGATTTTATAATGCAGGCTGATTGGTTCATCAAGCCCGTAAATATCTGACTCAATTGAAAACTCGGCAGTCAATCCTTTCCATGGAGCCTGGGTGTCATAGATTTTTTTAGCTAAGAGATTTAATTCTCCAATTATATTATCTATTTGTGCAATTATAGGATCAGATTCCTGATGCATTAGTGTACATTGATCAATCGCGACCTGCTTCGAGTAGCTGGCAGTTTCCAATTTTATTGTAAAGATTAATCCGTCAATGCAAGAATTCTGAAATTCTTCCGGGAACTCTCCAAAGCCGCGGAAGGATCTAAGCAGATCGGCATGCTCATTTTTACTGAGCTGGAGTTTCAGCGGAGGGTAATTTGATTCCAGCAGAGCTTCTCCGTCCGGATTTATATTCAGCTTAGTTCGTATGCCGCCTGTAAATCCCCCGGATAGAACATAATTTATTGCAGGAATATTTTCTTCATCAGGAGGTTCCGCTGTATCGCAACCGGGGGTAAAAAAGAAAAACAATAGCATCAGAGCAATCGATACTTCTTCACAATAATACCAAAAACCAAGAATATAAAAACTCCTATTGCTTATAATTTTATCCATTTAATTGATTCCCGTATGAGCAACATACCCGCTTTTTGCCACTGCCGCTTGTCCTGCACTTGTCTGCAGCCATTTCCAAAAAAGATATGCATTTGAATTTTTATCCAGATTAGATCTGATAATTGCATAAACCGGGGAGGTATATTTATACTGCCGGATAGCTATAGAACCAGGGTTTGCATCGACTCCGTTTATGGAAATCCTTTTTATTCCTTCCATCGGCACCATTGTAGCACTATAGAAATAAACCGTGTAGCCGATTCCATCCTCATCGTAAGCAAGCTGCTGCAGCAGCCCCATCATTGATATGATTGGTTCACCCTGAATCATAGGCTCTCCCTGCATTACAATTTTCTCCATTAATTCCTGGCTCCCGGAATTCGTATTCCTTATGTAGGGGCTTATTAGCGCGTCATTACCCCCTATCTCGTTCCAGTTTGTAATGCTTCCGGTGAATATTCCGATTATTTGATTATGATTCAGGTTTTGAACCGGATTTGCCGAGTTAATCATGAATACAAGCCCATCCAATGCAATTGAAGCTTGAGTAAAACTAACCCCGACACTGTTTGCCAGGGTTATCTCATCTTCAGAAGGTTCATTAGCGACAAGAATTACGTCGGTGCTGTCATATATCAATCTGTTATAGGCCCTGATTGTTTTATTGAAATAAATTCTTCTTACAAATTCCACTTCCTTGGTCCTTAAAGGATTATCCAGAGGGTACGGTTGCATTGTTCCGTCAAATGCATCAAACCATTTAAATGACAAGCCGAATATTTCACATCCAATCACAACCATCATCGGACGGTTTGAAGTTGAACCGTCTACCCTCGGAAAATTTTCAACTGTGAAATTACTTACACCAACCGCATTTCCGCTCCCTATTTCTGCTACATCACAGGAGAGTTCGGAAAATAAAAAGGATACAAAGGAGATAATAAAAAGAGATTTGAGAAGTTTTTTTTTCATGATTGCTCCCTTTATTTTCTTTTAGCGGAATTACGAAAAATTCCGTCCATTTTATAGACATCCACAAGATATACAGGATTGTATTCCGCACCTTTTAAAGTGCAGAAGACTACATAATGATCCTCCGGTAAATCACTAAACTCTGCATATATATGATAATTACAGATACAAAGGCACAAATTTGCAGCAGTGTCTTCTACGGATATAAATATAGTATCCTGGTTAATATTCTGAAAAACCGCAAACCTGTTTGAATCGGGGCAGCAGTTCCCCGGTAACGAAAAATCAATAAAAAGACTATCAAAAAAGGTATACTCAAATGAAGAATCCGGCAGCGCTCCCTCCTTTTGAAGATCTCCATGGCATTTACTTGCAGAATATGAAAATCCGGTTGTTCCATCTTCAAAATTGGTTACTTTTTCTTTGCAGGAAAAAAGGAGAAAAGAATTAGAAAAAAAACTGCTGTTAAAAATATTTTCATAAATCCCCGTCAAATTTTTCATAATGGATAGAGATATATTACTTTTAATTGAAACAGATCCAAAGAAATA
>JBLNGL010000257.1:0-3709 GCA_050264735.1 Ignavibacteria bacterium
ATGGCATTGGGCGCAGACACCTGCTTTAATAGATATTCCTATTTTATTTGGATCAGCACCTTGCGTATGCTCGCTTCCCGGACCATGGCAGCTTTCGCATCCTATCGTAGCAAAGTTTACAAGTCCCGGAAATTGAGTTTTCAAGGTATCCCATTTCCCGGCATTTGGGGGACCCTGCCATGTCCATCCCAATTGAGCCGCAACATCATCAAAACCGTTATTATCCGCTTCAGTATTAAATCCTATTGTATGACAGCTCATGCATTCGGTGCTGTAGCTTGGGGGTCCCTGAGTTATCATTCTTTTAAAGAAGCCTGCATGCCCTGAAACTTTCCATTTGTCAAAAATCTCTGTAAACCTTTCAGTATTTTGATGACATGTCATGCAGTTCGGGTAACTAGCCTGAATACCCTCAAAGTTTCCGACACCTACAAAGTTTGATGCGTAAAATGTTTTCGTGGTATCTGCTGATCCGCTTGCGGTATTTATTGTAAGCTTTATAATATATTCGCCGGTAGTATCAGGCTGGAATTTCACCCAAGTTGCATTAATAACTTCAATTGCTATTTCGAATCCAGCGGGAGCAGATACAACTTCGAAAAGAGCAGAAGTTATTTCTTCATCATTCCCGATATTCTTCGCTGACAAGTATACATAAGTTTTACTCGGAACAATATCGAGTCCGCTTGAAACGGATGTGAATCTTCCTTCTTCAACATCATGAGCCGAAACAGCCTCAGTAATTATTTTTGCTCTTTGGGAATAAATTGAAGTAAGCGGGAAGGTAAGTAACGCAGCTAGTAAAAGTATTCTCATATTTGAACCCCGAAAATTTATGATCCGTTACATCTCTAAACAAATTAAACCAAAACTGATTTAATTTTCATCAACTGCTTCATTAAGATTCTCCCTGATGAGAGAATTATTTGCTGACGCGGGAAAAATAACTGGATAAAAATTAATTCGCAAGAAAGGATATTATTTTTCCTTACTTTTTTTATTGATACATAATTTTGATGAAAAAGATTAAAGTTGATAATTAAAAATAGTCCATAAAATTGATATTAAAACAAGCAATAAGTAATTTTGTATGCTTAATTAATTACCAAAATAAAGGAGTAACAGAATGGCTATTAGCGTAGGTATTAACGGCTTTGGCAGAATAGGTCGTTTAGTTTTTAAATCTTTAGTGGAAAAGGGCTTATTAGGAAAAGAAATTGATGTAAAAGCAGTTGTAGATATAAGCACTGACGCAAAATATTTTGCATACCAAATCAAATATGATTCCGTTTATGGAAGGTTTAATGCCGATATTAAAACAGAAAAAAGCAAACCGGATGCTGAATCCGATGATGTTCTAGTCTTAAACGGTAATAAGATTAAATGTGTCCTAGCAACAAAAGAACCTTCACAGCTTCCCTGGAAAGAGCTTGGAGTCGATTTTGTAATCGAATCAACAGGATTATTTACAAGCTACGATAAAGCTAAAGGTCATCTTGATGCAGGAGCAAAAAAGGTGATTATTACCGCTCCGGCCAAGGGCGGCGAGATCAAGACTTTTGTTTTAGGTGTAAATGATCAGGAATATGATCCAAAAAAACACCACATTATTTCGAATGCTTCATGCACAACAAATTGCCTCGCACCTATAGTTCATGTTCTTCTGAAAGAAGGTATTGGTGTTGAGACTGGAATTATGACTACAATTCATTCATATACAGCTACTCAGAAAACCGTGGATGGCCCTTCCAAAAAAGATTGGAGAGGCGGCAGAGGAGCAGCAATAAATATTATTCCGTCAACTACCGGGGCTGCTAAGGCTGTAGGCGAAGTTATACCTGAAGTTAAAGGAAAACTTACCGGAATGTCCTTCAGAGTTCCTACTCCGGATGTGTCGGTTGTAGACCTTACCTTCCGAACAAAGAAAGATACTTCAATTGAAGAGATAGATAAATTAATGAAGAAAGCTTCGGAGACATATCTTAAAGGAATTTTAGGATCGACTGAAGATGAGGTGGTATCTACCGATTTTATCGGGGATAACCGTTCTTCCATTTATGATTCCCTGGCTACTCTTCAAAATAATTTTAAGGATGAAAAAAGATTCTTTAAAGTTATTTCCTGGTATGATAACGAATGGGGCTATTCAAACAGGGTAGTCGATCTCCTGATGAAAATAGCAAAATAATTATTTTGAAGAAGACGGGGTATGCTGCTCCGTCTTCTTTCCTGTACCTGCAAATTAAAACTTTAATCTACTTAATCCCGCCTTTGCGGAAAAATTAAAAAAGATACTGGTGAGGGAAAAATGAAAAAACTATCCATTGAAAATCTTAATGTGAAAAACTTACGTGTACTTGTACGAGTGGATTTTAACGTTCCGCTTGATGAGAACCTGAATATAACCGATGATATAAGAATTACTTCTTCTCTTCCTACCATAAAAAAGATTATTTCCGGCGGAGGGAAAGCAATTTTAATGAGCCATCTTGGAAGGCCTAAAGGAAAACCAAATCCTAAATACAGCTTGAAGCCTGCGGCAAAAAGATTAGGGGAGCTGCTGGGGAAAGAGGTGAAGCTTGCACCCGATTGTACCGGTGAAGAAGTTAAAAAAATGGTAAAGTCCATGTCCCCGGGTGATGTAATTCTGCTTGAAAATCTGCGTTTCCATGAGGAAGAAGAGAAAAACGACCCAGACTTTGCGAAACAATTGGCTGAGCTGGGAGACGTATATGTAAATGATGCTTTCGGGAGTGCTCACCGGGCGCATGCATCAACCGAAGGAGTTACAAAATATATTAAGCAAAACGCTGCAGGATATCTGATGCAGAAAGAGCTTGATTATCTCGGTACTGCAGTTTCAAACCCCGATCGTCCATATTGTGCAATTCTCGGGGGTGCAAAAATATCGGGTAAAATTGATGTAATAAATAATCTTTTGAATAAAGTGGATACTTTGATTATCGGCGGCGGAATGGCATTTACATTTTTTAAAGCCCAGGGAAAAGAAATTGGAAAATCTCTTCTGGAAGAAGAAAAAATACCGCTGGCAAAAGAATTACTGGATAAAATTGCAAAAACGAAGATAAAATTTTTACTCCCTGTCGATGTTATAGCTGCCGAGGAATTTAAAAATGAATCTCCTTCACAAACGGTTAAGGCAGATAATATCCCATTAAATAAATTGGGATTGGATATAGGACCTGAAACAATTAAATTATTTAAAGCAGAACTTCTGAAATCAAAGACGGTTGTCTGGAACGGTCCTATGGGTGTTTTTGAAATGGATAATTTCAGCAAAGGAACTTTTGCCGTTGCCGAAGCATTAGTTGAAGCAACCGAAAAAGGAGCAAAAACAATTGTTGGCGGAGGCGATTCTGCTGCGGCTGTAAGCAAAGCCGGACTGGAAGACAAAGTTTCGCATGTTTCGACAGGCGGCGGTGCATCACTGGAATTTTTAGAAGGAAAAGTTCTTCCGGGTGTTGCTGCACTCAGCAATGCTTAATGTTAACCGTATCATTAAATATGGATTATGTATAAACTAATTTTATTGCAGTGAGTCTCATATTTTATAACTTTGAATCCGAGGAAGATCAGTGAGCAATTATTATAGACCGGCCGGATTTGGATTTAGTTTTTTCCCCCCGGTAATAAAAAATCTATTGATAATTAATTGTGTCGTTTTTTTTATCCAGATTGTAGGCGAACA
>JBLNGL010000258.1:0-3264 GCA_050264735.1 Ignavibacteria bacterium
CTCAAAATCCGGTTGCCTTTATTAATTCATGAAAAAATCTGCATGAAAAATTTTTATCAGATGAAGCAGCCAAATTGATTTTGAAAATTTTTAAGAAACCGATTGATAATAGTTTCATTTAATTCCAACTGGTTCTTTTTTATTTTGAAATAAAAAAATCAGCAAAGCAAATATTAGCCAGAAAGGCAAATCAACTTTAATCCAGCCGTATGTTAATATGCCGATTCCTTCAAACATTCCTCTTACGAATAGGCCGATGCCGGCAGCTGTTATTCCTAAAGCCAAATAAAAATAAACCGATTTGCCGGCTTTATAAATTTGAATTGTCCTATAGGCAATGTAAAAATAAACATATACCAATACGAGCGATGATGCCAGACCTAAAATTCCCATATCGGAAAAATAATAAAGGAAAAAATTGTGAGAATCATTAGTTCCTATAGTCAATTCTTTTAAAGCAACCAATTCCTGACCTACAAAAGTATCAAACATAACAGGGAAATAATTCAGCATTACACGAGAATAGGCTCCCGGTCCAATACCGAATACAGGATTATCTTTTATAATATTTATAGATATGTCCCATAAATAACCTCTTTGACTCAAGCCGCTTTCTATTCTAAAAAAGAGATTTACAGAGTCATTTACAGCCGGAATGAGGTATAAGACGATGAGAATAAGAATAAGCAATGAACAGTACTTTAAAAATTTCAGCCTGTAAAAATAAAGCAAGATAAACAGTGCGCTTGCAAAAATACCAAGTAATGCAGATCGTGATGTGGTTAAAAAGATTCCGAACAAAATTAAAAAAAATACAGAGATTATTAGTAGGCGATTTTTAAAACCTTTGAAGAACATTAGGCTAGCGAGAATAGGAAGAACAGCTATTGCAATTCCGCCCGGAGCATTAACATTGCTTAAAATTCCGGTAGTTCTGAGTTGTGAGGCTGCTACTAAATCAATTAGATTATAATTACCGGAGAAAAATACAATAATAATGCTGGTAACAATAATAAGAGCAGAGATTAATAAAGCATAAAAATACAAGTAAATATCTTTTGCATCCCTTAAAAAGGAATATAGAATATATACTATTATAAAAAATACCGTAGTCTGTAAAATTTGCTGAACACCATCAAATATATAAGCTGAAAAAAGTGTTGATAATATCATTGAGAGATAGAAAAAAGAAACGAAACAAGTAAGCTCTTTCGGCAGTTTGGGATACCCTTTGAAATTAATACCGTAATTCTTAATGAAGATAAACAGCAAACTAAAAATGCATGATATATTTACTACCAACCTTATTTTCTGATCTATATCGCTGACTAATACTAGAAATGCAACAATCGAAAGGAAAATAATTGCTCTCTCTTTATAAAAGAAAATTGATCCGGCAAGCAGAAGGAATAGAATACTTAACCACATATAATCAAGCAGAATAGCCAGAATCAACGCTAGTGCAGCACTCCAGATAATTATTTCTTTATTTAAAATATTTTCTTTCAAGATCAAAACGGCGGTAAATTCTTATCATTATTTATTTCCGCAATAAAAAGATCCAATTTCTCATGCACTTCCTGAACGCTGAGCCTGTTCATGCATTCGAACAAAGGGCATTTTTTACCTGCTTCGAGATAACAATACTGCTCTCCTGGTTTGGGTGAGCAAACTATTTTTTTTTGGATAAACTTATGATATTTCCCGAATGGAATAGAATATTCGGGATTGGTGGGGCCGTAAATCGTGAACGTTGGTTTGCCTAAAAGACTTGCAATATAAATTATCCCGGTATCGTTCGATATTATGAGATCATTATTCTTGACCGCTTCAAATAATTCATCCATTCCCGGAGTCTGGACTAATTTAAGGTTCATTTCAGATATATTCCGGATTAAGTCAGGAGAAAAAATTCCATATTCCGCGACGAACTCTACTTCATAATCATTTTTTAATTGAGATGCCAGAGTAAGATATTTTTCATGGTTCCATTCTTTAGCTTTCCACCCTGCCAAAGGATGAATCAAAATCTTTTTAATCTCCTTTAATTCCAAGGGGAATTCTTTTACTGCGGAAAAGCCTTCCGGCATGACTTTCTCCAATGAAGAAACAAACATATCCATCAGGTGGCAATTTCTTTTCTTCGGAGAAAAATAATCGTAGCATCCTGCCAATATTTTGTTGCCGAATCCGACCGATACTCCAGCTCCGCTGAATAAGCAGATTAATGCCGATTTATAAAGAATTGTAAAATCAAAGATCATTTCAAAACGCAGGCTCCTTATTCTTTTTATTCCTCTAAACACTCTCAAATTAGGTCTGCGGCTGTCTAAATCCCAATCCTTTCTGCCGTAACATTCGTAACTAAGATCTTTAAAATATAACTCATAAATTGCTTTGCTTTCCCGATAACAGAATATTGTAAGCTTGTAATCAGGATAACTTTTTTGAATTAACTCGACGGCAGGAATAGTAAATACGGTATCTCTTAAAAATTTAAAGCTTAATACCGCAATATTCCCTTTATTACTTTTTCTCTTTAGCACTCGTCTTAATAAGGAAACAAGTTTATTGATATACTTTAAAATCATCTGATCCTATTCCCTGACAATATTTCCGGCTGTAATTTTCCTGATAAGCGCAAAGGTTTTAATATAAATATTATTTCCGTATCTGCTCCATTTATTGCTGTACTTTAAAAAAATTTCGCTGCCTGTTAAATGATGCAGCGCCCTCAGCTGTTCAATATGTATCAAATGATATTTAAATGAAGCGAGGTATGTTTTCGGATAGTAATATAGATTATACTGGGACCAATACCCGGTATCGAATAAAGAAAGAAGTTTTTCCAGAGTCTTTACACCTTCATTAAAAAGTTTTACAGCTTTCGGATCATTATTAAATAAAATAAAATCAAATAATCCGAAAAGTGAAAAGACAAATCCATTTAAAACAAAATTCGGCTTCAATGAGGGATATTCTTCGTACACAGGACAGCTGCTGAATTCATTTTTAATGCCTCCTTCTTTCACATCCAATTCAAATATATCTAATGCTTCCCGTGCAGCGTCAAGATAAGCGGCTTTTTCCGTTAAGGAATATGCTCTCAGCAGAACCGATATTGCTTCGCCCTGAACCAGTGCCGAACTCCATGGTTTTTCCAAGCCGTAGCCGCGTATCTTTTTATTTACCAGCCAGGTTAATCTGCCTTTTACCTTGACGGAATTATAGAGAAGCCACTCTGCCTGGGATAAATATTTTGAC
>JBLNGL010000259.1:0-3836 GCA_050264735.1 Ignavibacteria bacterium
GGGGAAAATCATTGCTTCTTTATCTGAAAAAGCTTTTGCTGTAATAAAAAAAGAACCTCCGATTTCCAGACGTACCCTCGAATTCTACGACACTAATAATTCCTTTGATATTAGCAAAGCAAAAAAATATTTAAAGTTTAATCCCGGATATACATTTGAAGCCGGTTTGTTCGACAGCCGGAACTGGCTGGAAAAATATAATTAATAATTTTTACCCGTTATAATCATTTAAAAAATTTTAAGGATAAGAAATTATAAATGTTTTTTAAGCACAACCTAAAGAAAATATTTTACGGTTCTGCTGTTTTTATCGTTCTGATTTCCGCGGTTCTTTTTATATACGGAAGGGAAATTAAAAGCAAACTAAGATATATTTACTGGGACATAGCAAAGGATGTCCACCGTGTTCAAACTGAACCTCCTAAAGTCGTTAGTTTTTATTCCGATTCCTTAAAAATTGTCGGGGATTTGTTTGAGGCGGAAACTTCAAGAGAAAATCTTCCGCCTTGTATTCTGCTTTTACATGGTTCATCTCCAAAAGGCAGAAAAGCGGCGGTTATTCAAATATTAGCTCGAAAATTCCAGGAAAAAAATTATACTGTTTTAGCAATTGATCTGAGGGCATACGGTGATTCGCAGGATCCACCGAGCTATACAGTAGAAAATTTTGATTTCCAGAAAGACGTTATATCGGCATTAAATTATTTAGTAAAAAATGTCAGCATAGATACAAACCGGCTTTATATTATCGGCCACTCGGCAGGAGCCGGAGCGTCAATTGGTTCCATAAATAAATACGGCAAAATAAATAAAGCCAAGAAAATGGTCTTGCTTGGTCCCCCGCGAAGAGTACAGGAAAGAGTCTTTGATCCGCAGGCGAAAGACCGTGAATATTTTCTTAAACGATGGAAAAAAGATATGGATTTGCCTTACGATTTAATTTATGAAGTGAGTAAAGAAGCCGGTAAACCTCAAAATATCGAAGACCTTGTGATCCAGCCAAATCATATTCCCTTGTTTTTAATTGACGGCGACAAGGAAGATAAACAAGACTTGGAATATCTGAAATACGTTTATTCAAAATCTAAACCCCCGGTAGACTATTGGACAATTCGCGGCACAGGCCATTATCTCGATGCGAAGTATATTAACAATATGCTTTTCTATGAAGGAAGAGCAGTTGATAAATTTGTTGATAGAGTCGATGCCTGGCTGAAAGGATCAAAGTAACTTCCGTGAATTTAAAATCTTTTGAATACTTATATCTTCTTAAGGAGGGATAATGTGCGGAATCTGCGGTAAATTTAGTTATGATGGTGTGTCTTTGAAAGAATTAAAAAGAATGTCCGATATTATCGCTCATAGAGGACCCGATGATGAAGGATTCTATATTAAAGGACACATGGGATTAGGCCATCGCCGACTTAGTATTATTGACCTTAGCTTAGGCAAACAGCCGATAAGCAATGAAAATAAAACTATCTGGATTTCATTCAACGGCGAGATTTATAATTACAAAGAGTTAAGGAAAGACCTGGATAGGAAAGGACATATATTCAGTACAAACTCGGATACTGAGGTTATAGTGCATCTTTATGAAGAGTATGGCGAGAAATGCGTGGAAAAATTGGGTGGGATGTTTGCATTTGCTGTCTGGGATGAAAATGAACAAAAATTATTAATTGCCAGAGATAGAATAGGGCAGAAACCATTGTTTTTTCTTCAGAATGGGACAGATTTTTTGTTTGCATCCGAAGTTAAATCAATTTTAGAAGCGCATGGGGTCCCGAGGGAAATAAATTTTGAAGCGATTCATCATTATTTATCGTTACGGTTTATACCGGCGCCTCACACCATGATTAAAGGAATCAAAAAACTGCCTGCAGGTCATTACCTGGTTTATCAGAATGGAAAACTAAAAATAGAAAAATATTGGGATTTATCTTTCAGAGAGAAAATTAATCTAACTGAAGATGAATTAATTGAGGGAGTTGGCGTTAAACTTCGGGAAGCCGTTGACTCTCACTTAATGAGCGATGTCCCAATCGGAGCTTTTCTAAGCGGCGGAATGGATACAAGTACCGTCGTTGCTTTAATGGGAACAATAATGAACCAGCCTTTTAAAACTTTTTCAATAGGAGTGAAAGAACAAGATTTTAATGAGCTTCCCTATGCTAAAATGGTTGCTGAAAGGTATAAGACCGAACATATATATGAAGTTGTGCAAGCAAATCTTATTAAACTTTTACCCACAATGATCTGGCACCTCGATGAACCGTCCGATCCTATTGCTGCATGTATGTTCCAAGCAGCCAAACTGGCGGCACAGCATGTAAAGGTTGTTTTAGGCGGAGACGGGGGCGATGAACTATTTGCGGGGTTTGACAGGTATTTAGGTGTCGGGCTTATAGATTATTATAATTATATTCCCTCGTTTATTAGAGAAAAGGTTATTGGTCCATTAATTAACAGCTTCCCTGATAGCTTCACTTATAAAAGCACGTCGCAAAAACTGAGATGGATACATCAGCTTTCTTCGAGCAATGATGGCGAAAGATATGCCGAAGCTACAGCTTTCTTTAGATTCAACCATGCTCAAAAACATTGTTTGTTCGGCGATAGTTTATGGCAGCAGCTTAAAAATAACTACTCAAATAATATTATAGTAGATACTTATAATAATTCCAACGCAGATGATCCGATCGATAAAATGCTCTATACAGATTTTATGACCCGTCTTTCGGAACATACATTAATGCTTACGGACAGGATGAATATGGCATTCAGCTTAGAGGCGAGATCCCCTTTCCTTGATCATCCGCTTGTTGAATATATGGCAAGATTCCCCAGCAGCATGAAAATTAAGGGAAGAAACCTTAAGTATATTCTGCGGAAGTTTGCAAAGGATTATCTGCCGGAAGAAATAATTAAAAGGAAAAAACAGGGATTTATGTTTCCAATAGCTTACTGGCTGAGAAGCGAACTTTACGATTTTTCCAAAGATTTTTTGATTCATTCATTTTTTGTAAGGGAAGGATTCTTTAATAAAAATGAAGTGCTTAATTTAATTGAAGATCATAGGAAAAATAAGATCGACAATCATGTCCGGCTCTGGATGCTTATAAATCTTGAGATATGGTACCAGTTGTACTTTGAAGGAAGATCTCTTGCGGATATTCAGGATAAAATTCAATACGATTATAAAATAGCTGTTTAAAAATCAATGAATACTCAAACTCAGGTACATGAAACTGTAATTGATTCCTTTAAAGACGAATCTCAGTCCGGCTTCAGAAAATATCAGGAAATATATGTTGGTAAGCATTCATTTTCTGCATTATTAAAATACGAATTGCTTACAATGTTCCTTTCTTCTTTGCCTGGAGCTGTAGGTTTCGGCTTAAGAAAAATATTCTTGAAGAAATTATTTGGAGCTGCGGGAAGAGGTTCAGTTTTTGGACAGGGTATACATTTACGGTGCCCAGGACAAATATTTATTGGGAATAATTTTATTTCTGATGGGTATGTGGTTTTGGATGCAAAAGGAAAAGACTCCTTAATCGAGTTGGGCCATTCGATTTTTATCGGCAGAAATTCAATCTTTTCTTGTGCATCTTCTACCATCAAAGTGGGAAATAATGTTTCACTTGGTCCAGACTGCTATATCAGAGCCAGCCGCGGCCCGGTTAAACTTGGATCTGACATTACAATAGGTGCTCACACCGTGATAATATCTGGAAATCCGGATTACAGGAGATTAGATATTCCTATGATGAGTCAGGAAGGTGAGGCTAAAGGTATATCAATCGGCGATGATGTTTGGATGGGTGTTGGAG
>JBLNGL010000260.1:0-5456 GCA_050264735.1 Ignavibacteria bacterium
GAAGTGGTTTCCGATACCGCAGGATCACTGAGTATCAACAGGGTTGTAACCCCGGAATCTTCAATTTTCTCAGTTGCATCCATGAAAACTTCCTGCAGATATTTTAAATTTTTAAATTCAATAAAGGGAGTAAGCTCATCAAAGATAAGTTTCGAAGGCTGGTACTGTTCTATTAAAGGGATAATATCCTTAAAAAATTCTGCTAAAGTGTCATCCGGATTTTTTTCTCCATTTTTTTCAGGAACCGCTACTTTAACCAGTATGACCGAATTTTGCTGCATATAGTACTGCAGATCGAAATCAATTGATGCTGCATTGATCATTAATTCCTTCGGCCTTGAACTGGTAAGGTAAAGGCATATTCCCTTCTGTTTAACGCATTCAAATGCAAACTGGAGCCCTAGTAGAGATCGCCCTGATTTTTTTGCCCTATGAGCAGGTATGTCCCTCCAACATAAAAGCCACCCCATGCGTTATCAACCAGCGGAATACCAGACGGTAATAACTGTATCTTTCGTTTCATAAAGAATTTTCCCCTTCTTTATCTAAAATTATGCCGCGGGTTCATTTTCTAAAAAATCATGAATATAATAATATCAACTTTTACTGCTGGATTAAACAGAGACAAAGAATTATTCTTGTATTATTATGCAACAGCTTTTCCGCTAAAAAATAAAAAGCATCTGAAATTATTCATAATTCAGATGCTTAATAATTTTAAAGTGCAGTGTTAATTATTGCAAGAATAGTGTAATAACTAAATTTAACTTTTTTCAGTCCTGGGAAAATTGGTTTTATAGATTTCATCCCAAAGATGAGAGCTGACTCCAAAACCTTTATCTGAATCCTGGTAATGATGACGCATATGATGCTTTTTCAAAAAAAGAAATACCCTGTTGTGTATAGGGAAATGATGAACTGCATAGTGGGTCATATCATAAAATAAATATCCTGCTACAAATCCCACAAAAAATGGAGAGACCAGTTCCTTTCCAATTATAGTTTGAAAGAGGAAGTAAAACAAAACCGCAAGCGGGATGCTTACGGAGGGCGGCATCACTAAACGCCTGGAATCGCTTGGATAGTCGTGATGAACGCCGTGAAAAATAAAATGAATTTTTTCCCCGAATTTTGTTTTCGGCTTGTAATGGAATATAAACCGGTGAAGCGTATACTCTGCTAAAGTCCAAACTAGAGCCCCAAGCAGGAATAAAGACAGTATAGTTGCCGCGGAAAAATGAAATACCCCAATTGATCTGTAAAGAAAATAGGAAATTACGGGTAGATAAATTATTAAAGGTACTGCCGGGTGCACCCGAGACAGTGCTTCCATGAAATCACTTTCAAACATCCTGACGGTTTCATCTTTATTTGAGATGAAATTTTTTGCCATAATCCATTCTCCTCATTTGAGCTTCTTGAAATTAATAAATATTGAAAGTTACAATTACTAAGTTTAAAAAAAAAAGTAAATAATCTGTATCACATTCAGACGAGAAAACAATGAAATTAAATCAGATCATCTGGTTGTTTTCATCATCCTCTTTCGATGAACGGGAAACAGATTTGTAAGCCGTATTCGATTCCGTACCCGTTAGCTGTATTTTCCCGTTTTCCAAATTTTTATACAAAAGATCATCTTCAATAAGATAATAAAATTGTTTCCTGAATTCTTCCAGGGACACACTGCAAGTAGCTGCATATTTTGCAAGTTCGTGGGGATCTTCAAAATCAGCCTTATTTAATCTAAGCATATATCTCCGGGCAATGAAGAAAGATTCAGAGGTCGGATCAACCATTCTGACTTTTGTTTTCCCTGTAATCGGATCAAGAATTTCTTTAAAGTAAAGGGGTACGAAACGCCCGTTCTGAATTGATACCATTGCACCGTTTCCGCCGCCTAAAATGAATTGTGCTGCTGAGTATCCTAAATCTCTTGTATATTCCATATCGAAAGGAATCGGATCTGCACAGCGTAATTCATAGCCGATGTTTTTGGCTACAATAGTGCTTTTCAAACCGAATTCCTTCAGCCGTTCCTGTACTTTATATTTCAGAATTTCTCCGAAATTTACTTCGGCGATACGTATGTTATCATGAGCATCTCTTTCAACAGTAACCAGCGATTCAAGTTCTTTTGGATTTAAATGCTCAACAAGTCCCTCCGCAATAATTGCTACGCCGTCTTTCTTGCCGTAGCTCATTCTTTTGATTATTGCACCGACAAGCACATCAACCATATGGGAAAGGCTTATTATCTTACTGTTAAATTCTTCGGGAATCAGAGTCAAAGTAGCGCCGGTAGCTTTTCCGATTCCGAGAGCCAGGTGACCTGCTTTCCGTCCCATTGATACTACAAAGTACCATCTGGAAGTCGTTTGGGCATCGACCATTAAATTTTTTACAAGTTCAACTCCGATATGCCTGGCTGTTTGAAATCCGAATGTAGATATTCCATGGGGAAGATCGAGATCGTTATCAATGGTTTTTGGAACATGAACCACTTTGATTCTGCCGGCAGCCATCTCATCAACTTTCATTGCGCTGTATGCAGTATCATCGCCGCCGATTGTAATTAATTTATCTACATTCAATCTCAGCAATGAAGTAACCGTGCTTTCAAGATGCTTTTTATCCTTGGTAGGATTTGCTCTGGATATTCCGATATAAGAACCGCCCCTAAAGTGGATACGGCTTACATTCTGAATTGTTAATTCCTTAAAATAATTAATATCGCCTTCCATAAGCCATTTAAATCCGTCTTTTATGCCTAATACTTCAACTCCTTCGACGACTGCTCTTATAGTTGCTGCACCGATAACGCTGTTAATTCCGGGTGCCGGTCCTCCTCCAACCAGAATAGCAAGTTTTTTAGGGGCTATTGACATGAACGAACTCCTTAGTAAGTTAATTTGTTATTTATGTTTTTCGTTAGGTTATAAAACTTTTAGCTTTGCAAATTTCAGCATTAATTGCTTCACATTATTTCCTTCGAATACTACAGTAGCTTTTAAAGTATCGCCTGCACCGGCAACATGAGTCACTTTACCTAAACCGAATTTGTCATGCATGACACGGCTTCCTGGATGCAGGGTTTTATCTTCCTGATTAAAATCCGCATAATCAACATTTTCGAAGTATTCATAATAAATTTCTTTTTTGGTTTTCCTGGTTGATTTTCTTCCGATGCTTCCGTTTACTTCCGAAATAAGTTCCGGTTTCAACTCATCAATAAACCTGGATCTGCTTTGGTATGCAACCTCACCGAATCTGTAGCGTGAGCGTGCATGTGAAACGTACACTTTCTGTTTAGCCCTCGTTACTGCCACATAAAATAATCTTCGTTCTTCTTCCACCGTTGAATCGGAACTGAAACGTTTGGACAGCGGGAAAATATCCTCTTCGCACCCGGATACAAAAACAACTGGGAATTCCAATCCTTTTGCACCATGAATTGTTAGTAATGTCACCGCATTCTTTTCCTCTTCATAGGTATCTACATCAGACAGAAGGGAAATATTTTCAAGATACTGCTCCAGGCTTGACGCATCTTTATTAGTTTTTGAAAACTCGCTCAGCTCCGAAAGCAGCTGATCTATATTTTCCCATCTCTCCATCGATTCCTGCGTGTTCTCCTCTTTGAACATTCTCATTACGCCCAGTTCATCAATCAAGGCGCGGGAAAGTTCTCCTACAGAAAGCTTGTCTTTCAGTTCAATATATTTATCCACGAGAATTTTAAAATGCTTAACATTTTTCTGAATTCTTTCCTTAATATCAATTACTTCAAAAACTCTTCCCATGGTCTCATAAAGTGTCAGCTCATGTTTACGCGCGAAGGCAATCATCCTTTTGATAGTTGTGCTGCCTATTCCTCTTTGAGGAAAATTCATAATCCGGAGAAGACTTTCCTCATCGTTCTGATTTGAAATTACCCGCATGTATGCCAGGACGTCTTTAACTTCCTTGCGCTTAAAAAATTCTATCCCTCCAATAATTTTATACGGAATTTTTTCTTTCCTGAATATATCCTCCAATGCACGGGATTGTGAATTAGTCCTGTAAAGAATCCCAAAATCCTTGAGCATCAACTTCTTCCTGGAAATTTCTTTTTTTATGTATTTGGCAATCTGAAAAGCTTCATCTTTCTCATCAGAGCATTTGATTAATGTCAGAAGCTCGCCGTCGTTATTTTCGGTCCATAATGTTTTGATCAGCTGCTCCTTATTATTTTTTATTACCGATTCGGCAGCCTGCAGGATAGTCTTTGTAGATCGGTAATTCTGCTCAAGTTTAAAAATTTTATGCTTTGGAAAATCTTTTTCAAAATCCAGCATGTTGCCGAGATTTGCTCCCCGCCAGCTGTAGATGCTCTGCGCATCGTCCCCGACAATGCAGATTTTTCCGTCTTTTGGAGTGAGAAGCTTTAACAATTCATATTGAGCTTTGTTTGTATCCTGGAATTCATCAACCAGGATGTAGCTGAATTTCTTTTTATACTTCTGGTGTATTTTATCATTTGTAAGAAACATATTAATGGGGTTGAGCAGAAGATCATCAAAATCCATTGAATTATTTTCCAGCAGCCTTTTTTGATATTCTTCAAATATCTCCGCAATTTTTTCATCCATCGGGGATTTAATATGTTTCTTTCTGAATTCATCCGGCATGATCATATGGTTTTTTAAATAACTTATACGGTGACGGACCATATTAGGAGTAAATCCCTCAATCTCTATATTAAAATTTGTAAAAATATTCTGTACAAGCGAAAGAGAATCTTCAGTATCATAAATTGAGAAATTGCTTCTATATTTGGTACTCTTGGATTCTATTCGTAAAATTCTTGCAAAAATTGAATGAAAAGTACCCATCCATATCCCTTCGGCTTTATTGCCGATCAAATTTTTAATTCGCCCTTTCATTTCATTAGCAGCTTTATTCGTAAAAGTAAGGATCAAAAGGTTTTCAGGTTTATACCCGATATCGATTAAATAAGCTACTTTAAAAGTTAAAACCCGGGTTTTGCCGCTTCCTGCCCCTGCTACAATCATGCTTGGACCGCCGTCGTACTCAACTGCTGTTTTCTGCTCATTATTAAGTTGTTTTAAGTTTATCATACACCCTTTTATTGATTAACTTGTGATTTTTGAAGTGCAAATATATCGATTAATCTTCCCATTTGAAAGGTATGAAAATGGTGAATTCTGCTATTTCTTTAAGATTAAATTAAAGATTAAGAGAATTAATTTAGGAGGGAATGTTCAAAAACTGGTTTAATCATAGGAATTTCGAGGCTTCCTTATCGATTAGCCATTTAAGGCTTCCGTTTACCGGGGTAATTTGAGCGGAAGGAAGGTTTATGCTTTTATGAGAATTTTTAATGGTTGAGGCAAGAATGCCCGCTTTTAATCCTCCCATTACCAGGAATATGATCTTTTCAGAGTTATTTATAG
>JBLNGL010000261.1:0-5713 GCA_050264735.1 Ignavibacteria bacterium
GCTCCAAATATTATTTCTAAATCATTCAAGATCGTTTCGCAAAATAGTCTTTAACAAAAATTAAATCTGATATCGATTCATCCAATAAGTTCATATTGCAGTTAAAACTTTCTTTAAATAATGAGAAATCATTTACTGCAGTATTCGAGTGTAATGGTTCTCCGAACCGGCAAAGAACAGAAGGTAATTTTTCCTTTGTAAAATGTATTTTAAAGCCGACAGGTATAACAAAGGCATCCGTCTCCGGTTTTAAAATTAATTTCAGTCCTTCTTTTAACTGCAGCGGTCTTTTTTCATACGGTTCAATTTCTCCCTGCGGATAAATCACAATCCCATTTCCATTTTTATTAATCAATGAACGTGTATAAAGTACGGTTTCTTTAATTGATGCGGGATTTTTAGGTTCAATTGAGTACGCACCCAAATAATTGAAAAACCAGAAACGTTTCAGCTGCTCTTCAAGCATCATGATTTTGAGTTGATGCTTTGTTTCCTTTTTCAGGACCCAGTCAATAAAAAAACCATCCCACCAGCTGAAGTGATTCGGCGTCAGCACAACTGAATTTTGGGATTTCAAAGCCGGGAAATTATTCAGCAAATAAAAATGAGAGAAATTTTTCCTCAAAAGCCTGTCTATGTAAAAATCAAAAATTATCCTTGCCAAGTAATTATTTTTTACTTCAATCATGCTTTTCCCAATTCATATCTTCCGATTAAGCGGTCTGTAATTTTACCGGAAAGTAAAACTAGCGGAATTCCTCCTCCGGGATGAACACTTCCGCCGGTAAAATATAATCCTTTATATTTCCTGGAGCGGTTTTGATGACGGAAGAAAGCGGCAAATTTTGAATTGGAAGAAATTCCATAGATGCTTCCTTTAGTGGAATTCGTTCTGCTTTCAAAATCCGGAGGACTCATTATTTTTTCAAATACAATTTTAGTTGAAATATCAATTCCCAGCATATCATTTATTTTCTGTATGATGCATTTTCTGGTTTTATCAATTTCCTTATCCCAATTTTGCCCGTTATTGTAAGCAGCATTTGTCATAACAAACCAGTTCTCAGAAGTTCCCGGTGCGTCGTTCGGGTTAAATTTACTTGAAATATAAATATAGATTGTCGGATCATCCGGGACAGTTTTCTTTTGAAAGATGTAATTGAATTCATCCTTATAATCCTGTGAGAATAGAATATTATGTATTTCAAGAGCTGGATGAATCCCTCTCACACCCCAATAAAAAACAATCGCGGAGGAGGATGGTTCTAACCGGTTATAAATTTTAGCCGGCAGCGAGCTCTTATCTCTTAATAATTCCCTGTAGGTGAAATTTATGTCACCGTTGGAAATAAGAATCTCTGAATTAATTGTTTCATTGCCCGTTTTAATTCCGGTAACTCTGCCTTTTTTATAAAGTATGCTTTCGACATTTTTATTAAAATGGAATACAACTCCCATCTTTATTGCTAATTTACAGAGAGCTTCGGTAATTGAATAAATCCCGTTCTCACAAGTCCAGGCACCCAAACCATTTTCCACATGCTGGATGACTTTAAGAGTTGCAGGTGTACAATAAGGATCAGACCCGTTAAATGTTGCATACCTGTCGAACAATTGAATGATTCTTTTATCCTGCAGGAGTTCAGAATTGGATTTATGCATCGACTTAAATAAATCCAGTTGATTTATTCTTAGAACTGTCTTTAATGATTTTTTATTTCTGAAAATCTTTGAATCGAATACGGAATTGAACAGAAAGAGATCTGCAGTTAAATCATAAACTGATTCAGATGATTTGAACAGTTTTATAAGATTTTCCTTCTTTTCGCTTGTCCTGGAAATTATTTCTTCAATGAGCTTATCTCTGTTGCTGAATGCGTTTAAAATTGTGCCGTCAGGATAAAAGTATTTGCAGTTTATATCCAGACGTTTCAGCTTCAGGTAATTTTCTGATTTTTCCCCGGCATCTGTAAAAAGCTCTTCAAGAACAAAAGGCATTGTTAAAAGGGATGCTCCCGTGTCAAAGCGAAAACCTTTTTCCATAATCTGCGAAACTTTTCCCCCGGGGAAAGAGTTCTTCTCAAAAACCTGGACTTTAATTCCCCGGTTTGCCAGCCTGATGGCCGCTGACAATCCCCCCAACCCGCTTCCGATTACTGCACAATTCTTTTTTTCCATTTTTCCTTTGCAAATTCATAAAAATAAATGTACAGAGTAACCAGGGAAAATGAATAAAAAAAATCTTCAATCGGAATGGTTGTAATTCGTATTCCCAGAATAGCTGTCGTTTTATAGGTAACCACAGGAACCGAAGTTAAAAAGTAATTTACAATTCCGAAGGGAATGAATGTAAAAAGCAGGAACCAGGGAAAATATTTTCGTTTTACAAATCTTGGTTTTGTAATTGCCAGAAGAAGAAAGAGAAAACTTACAAGCAAAAAAACAGTGAACGTATAATATTTATTAAAGAAAACAACTGTTGAAATAATGCTCAAAAGAAATGGTATAAATAAAAACCTGTAATTGATTGACTCTTTTATTTTTGGTAAATAAAAAAGATAAGTTTCATATAAGAACAGAATTGCGTATGGAACTGTAATAAAAAATAAAATCTCTTCAACAGGTAAACCTGCTATTTTATATTCCAGAGTATAGTCAGGAATAAAGTTCCAATCGCCCCTGGAAGCGGCAACAGCATCCCAGATTATAAAAGGGATTCCTGTTATGATCATTGAAAAAAAAACATCCGGTAATTTCTTATAAAATTTTATTTTTTTTTCAAACGAAAACAACAACGGGACAAATATTACGGCGATATTAATTAATAGATACAGGCTCACTGTTTTAACGCTACATTATAAATCAGGCTTAAATCTTCTTGTTTATTTTTATCCAGTCTTTCACTATCTAAAAGAAACCGGACCACATTTTTTATGAGTTCTTTATCTTCTTTGTAGTTCCCGGATTTCAACAGCTCATAAAGAAAAACTGCATCTGAATCTGCCCCGGAAGAATATCCCAGGAAGAAAGGAATATTTGACAATACGCTGAATCGTAAAAACCTGATTTCAAGATGATTACTGTCCAGCCTTACAGCTTTATCCAGCAGCTCTATACCCTTATTAACATGCTCAAGTTTCTTCCATGGAAAAAATGAGTATTCAGCCATTAGTGCTTTGCCGACTCCGCTGTATGCAAGCAAAAGTGGCGTTTTTGTAATATCATTTTTTTTGCTCAAAACGAAAATATAGGTAAAAAGTGAATTGAGTGAATCTTCACTTTCAATGCTTGCATATAAAAGCGACCTTAATACTTTATGCTCATTTTTCGGCAAATCATTTGAGTAAATGTTTATAAGAAATCCCGATAAAAACAAGCATACAAACGTTAATTTCTTTTTCAATTATACAGTCCTGCCTTTGAAAAATTTTGTCTGGAAGAAGGATTTAATAAATAAACTGAATTTGCTGAAGTTTGAAACCCTGATTCTTTTTAATTTGATTTCTTCGATTGATTTCCCTTTTATTTTTTTAAAAAGAGCCTGATAATAGATGTAAGCAAGGAAAACGCCAAAACGGACACCAGCCGGAAGTTTCATTATTCCTGTTGCGGCTTCATGAAATTCTTCCTCAATTTCTTTTTCAAATTGTGCCTTATTGAATTCTGTAATCCCGCTTATCTGGTGAACATTAGGCAAATAAATTCTTCCCCGCTCTTCAATATCTTCTTTAATATCGCGTAAGAAGTTTACTTTCTGAAATGCCGAGCCGAGCTTTTGTGCATAAGGTTTCAATTCTTCAAAGAACTCCGGGCTGTCCTGAATAAAGACTCTTAAACACATTAATCCAACAACTTCAGCAGAGCCGTTTACATATGCATCGTAACTTAGCCTTTTGTGGGAAGGTATAGTAAGATCCATTTCCATACTTTTTAAAAATGCTTCTATCAATTCTTTATCTATTTTATATTCCCGTACTGTTTTTTGAAACGAATTCAAAATGGGGTTTGTTGAGATTCCCATTTCGATAGCTTCAAAAGTATCTCTTTTGAATTTATCCAGAAGGTACTTCTTATCGTATCCATGAAATGTATCAACTATTTCATCGGCAATTCTTACGAATCCATAAATACTATAAATTGGTTCACGGAATCGTTTGTGAAAAGCCTTTATTCCAAGACTGAAAGAAGTGCTGTAAATTTTGGTAATTATCCTGCTTGTTTGGAAGCTTGTTTGATTATAAAGATGTATCATTTAGTATCCTCTCCATTACTAATTTTGAACTGATGATCACCATCGGCAGTCCGGTACCGGGAGTAGTTGAAGCTCCGACATAAAACAAATTCGAAAAATTTTCATCTTTATTCGAAGGACGAAAGGCGCCTACCTGATTTATATTGTGAGCTAAGCCGAGTCCGCTTCCTCTATAAAGATTAAGTTTCCCTGCCCAATCTTTTGGATTTAAAATTATTTTTGTGATAATATTTGATTTGATATCGAAACCAACTCTTGCGGATAAGTCTTCAATAATATTATCGGCTAATTCGTCACTATCTTCCCAATCTGGTTTGTACCGCAAATCTGGCACGGGGCAAAGAATAAAAATATTTTCACAGCCATCCGGTGCTGCTCCGGATTCACTTTTTGAAAGCACATTAACATAGTAATACGGTTTCTGCGGGTTTACTGAAGAAGTAAAAATTTTATCGGCATAACCTTTAAAATTACTTCCAAGGAAATAGTTATGATGCATCAGTTTATCCACTTTCCCCTTTATTCCGAGATAAATGGTAAATGGTGCTAATGTCCAGTGCATTTTATCAAGCTTTTCTTCTGAATACTTTTTCCTTTTGAGGACCTGCCCCCGGAATGAAGCGGCATCAGAATTTGAGACATAAATATCCGCATTCCATCTTTTGCCTTTTTGATCAATCAATTCCGAAATTTTTCCATTACTGTTCCCGACACCAACTATCTCTGTATTAAAAACGATTTCGACACCCTGCTCTTTTAGAATTTTTACAATTTCTTCTACAATTTTGTACATCCCTCCCTTGACTTTCCAGTATCCGTTATGCTTCATTTCAGTATAATTGAGAAGGGAATAGATGGCCGGAGTTTTAAACGGTGTGGCGCCAAGGAAGAAGGCCACTAAAGAGAAAATTATCCTGACTTCTTCGGATTTGAAATTCTTTTCAACCTCCTCCCAAATTGTTTTGTAGAGAAACGGAAGATGTTTAAAAGGTACCTTAGTCAGGCTTATAAGATATTCCATCTTATTGTTGAAATTAGCTTTTACGATTTTTTCTTCGGTATCGTGAAAAAATTCACCAGCTCTTTGTAAATATTTTTGAGCTTTACCAGCGAGGTCCGGCTCAACATCACTGAATTCCTTCTCAAGTTTATCAAGATTTTTCCAGACCAACCTCGGTTTCTTTTTCCCTTCAAAAAATACCTGGTAGAGAGGATCTAATTCTTCCAGCTCTATAGGATTTTTAATTCCAATTGAGTTAAATAATTCATCCAGCTCATAAGTCATGCTCATAAAACTTGGTCCCATATCGAATTTGAAACCTTCAGATTCTATGAAGTTTAACCTGCCTCCCGGTGTGCTGTGCTTTTCAATTATTGATACTTCATATCCTTTATTGGACAGGCGTAGTGCTGCAGATAAGCCGCCTAGTCCTGATCCGATTATTATAGCTTTTTTCATTA
>JBLNGL010000262.1:0-2659 GCA_050264735.1 Ignavibacteria bacterium
CGGTTTTTGTTAAGGGAGTCAATCTCGGTGATACTGCGGAAGTTTCAATTAAACCTCAAACTAATTTTGTGAATATTATTAACAGCGCTGTAACTATTTCTCCATTTGATAAAGATTCTCTTTACATCGATAGAGACTGGATAAACAGAAAAAATACGGTGATTGTCAAAGGAACGGTTAATCAAACTTTTAGCACGGATACAATACCAAGAGAAGTAAAATTAAATTTATTTGAACCGGAAAAATATTTTTTAACTCTTTTTATTGAGGCTTTGGACAGTGCCGGAATAAAAACTAAGAGTAAGTTTAAATTCTCAGTTAAACCCGATTATGCTGTGCATCTATTTAGTTTTGAAAGAGGCTACGATTCCGTGATGGTTAATCTGAATAAAACAAGCGACAACTTAAGCGCTGAGATGATCCTTTATGCTATGGCAGCCGAACATTTTGATTTGCCCGCATCCGCGCACAATGGCCTAAAATTAATTGATAGTCTTATAATTCTTGCCGGATTAAATCCGGAAAATTACCGTTTTGTTGATGGTTCCGGAGTTTCAAGGTATAATTTGGTTACTGCAGAGATGCTTCTTAACTTGCTTAAATATCTGTATTATCAGCAGTCTGATTTATATTTGGTTCTTTATAATTCATTTCCAATCGCCGGCGTTGACGGTACATTGGAAGACAGAATGATAGGAACAGCTGCTGAAAACAATGTTCATGCAAAAACAGGGACATTAAGCGGTGTTAGTGCACTTTCAGGTTATTTAACTGCCGACAGCGGAAATGTGATTGCATTTTCGATTATGGTTCAGAATTATACAGCAGAATCATCTGCAGCACGTTATTACATTGATGAGATATGCAAAATTTTAGCTGAAGAATAATTTCTTTATTACAAAATTAGAAATTAATATTTTACATGAATAATTTAGCTATTATGTATGATGAACGATGTCTTCTTCATAAACCGTCTTTTTATCACCCTGAAAATCCAAACAGAATTATTTCCATAGTCAACCATCTAAAAAAAGAATCATTCTGGAATGAAGTTATAATTTATCAGCCTGAAGAAGCATCGGAAGAAGATATTTTATCGGTTCATTCAAAAAATCATTATTTGTCATTAAAGGATGCTATTCAAAAAGGGAAGGAGATGCTGGATCCGGATACCTATGCTGTTAAAGATTCATGGCTGGCAGCACATCTTTCCGCCGGGAGTGCGAAATTGGGGGTTGATCTTGTTATGAAAAATTCTTACCGCTATATTTTTTCTTTAATGCGTCCTCCCGGGCACCATGCCGAAACGGGTACTCCAATGGGATTTTGTCTCTTCAACAATGCTGCGGTTGCAGCCCAATATGCAATTAATAAATATAAAATCGGGAGGATTGCGGTAATTGACTGGGATGTGCATCATGGGAACGGTACCCAGGAAATATTTTATGATAGTTCAAAAGTTTATTATATAAGCCTGCACCAGTTTCCCTTATACCCAGGTACAGGGAAAGCAAACGAACGCGGTATCGGAAAAGGTGAGGGATATACGTTAAATTTCCCTTTACCTGCAGGAACTAAAGGAGATGTTTATTTAAGAATATTCGAAGAAAAAATTATTTTTGAACTGGAAAATTTCAAACCTGAAATAATATTTATTTCTGCAGGTTTTGATGCTCATAAAGACGATCCCCTTGCGAATATGAATCTTACCGAACAGGATTTTGCCGGGATGACTAAAATTCTTAAAGAATTTTGCATCCGTGATAAAAGCAAATTCGTACCAGTAATTTCGCTCCTTGAGGGAGGTTATAATCTTACTGCGCTTTCACGATCAGTTTATGAACATTTGCTTGCTTTTATTTCTTAAACAAATAATTTATCTGCTTAACTCCAAAGCTTAAAATAAAATGATAAAACATTCTAAAAAATTTATAATTACGGCCGAACCGTTTAATCCGGAATTAATTTCCGGGCTCTTGTGGTCATTGGAAATCGAAGGTATTAAAGAAGAGCCGGATCGAGTTGAAGCATTTATTAATAACGAAAGTAAAATTACCAAAGAAAATATTAAATCGCTTCTTGATCAATTAATTACGGAAAAATTAATAACTTCTTTTATAATTGAGGAAGAATTAATTGAAAATAAAAATTGGAATGCTGAATGGGAAAAAAGCATAAATATAATTGAGGTATCCGATAAAATAATAATTAAGCCTTCATTCAAAAAATATATTCCTAAAAAAGATCAAATAGTAATTGAAATAAATCCGAAAATGTCATTCGGTACAGGTGAACATCAAACCACTAAGCTGATGGTGGAAGCATTGGAAAAGCACCTTAAGAGAGGAATGAAAATCCTGGATGTCGGAACCGGGACAGGTATACTTGCAGTTGCATCTATCAAATTAGGAGCAGCGTCGGCAACCGCTATAGATAACGACGAATGGTCTTATCTAAATGCTGAAGAAAACTGCCTCTTAAATAATGCCGGTTTAAAAATAAAGATTATGCTTGCGGAAATAAAAGAAGTAAAAGAAAAAGACTATGATCTGATTGCTGCCAATATTCAGAGGAATACTTTAATGGAGATAGCCGAAGAATTGCGGTGCAGACTCAGAGAGAATGGAATTCTAATACTTTCCGGGCTGCTGAAAGAAGA
>JBLNGL010000263.1:0-3100 GCA_050264735.1 Ignavibacteria bacterium
ATTACAGGAGAAGTTCCTTCAAGAGATAACGGAGAAAAAATAAAACTAAAAGCAATTCCATATTATGCCTGGTCGAACAGGGGAGAGGGAACAATGAAAGTCTGGCTGCCAAGGAAATAAAGGTCAATGCCGGATGCCGGATACTGGATATTGGATACTGGATGCAGACAACTTAAAAAATATAGAATATAATTCATGAAAAAAACTGTGTATATGATTATTGAAAAGTTTAGGAATGGTGATAATATTTCTGTTTACCGCCGTTTTCGGGATAAAGGCCGGCTTGCACCTGAAGGTTTAAATTATATATCAAGCTGCGTTGATGAATCCATATCCCGATGCTTTGAAATAATGGAAACGGAAGATCCTGCTTTGATTGATCAATGGATGAGTAGCTGGAAAGACATTGTCGAATTTGAAGTCTTTCCGGTTATAACATCCGAAGAAGCAGCGGAAAGAATGTCAAAGCTTCTTTGAGGTTTCGGGATATCGGATACTGGATTCCTGAACCGCATACCGGATTCCCGATAGATATCCGGCATCAGGCATCAAGAATCAGCCTTGGGTATCATTTTCATGCAATTTATGCTATTCTAGATTTTCCATAACTTCAACATTCCAAAACTCTCAGCAAAATGTTGATCCACGTAGGCGGTCATTACTCCAGAAACGCATTTATATCCGCAAAACCCTTGAGAATCTGTTTTTTATTTTCTAAATTAAATTATACATTAAAATAAAGGGGAACACGCCAGTTATTTATTGAAACCCGTTTAATCGTTTCCTTTTGAAAAGCAAACATTTAACTTTTTGAGGATACATAAGATGTTTTCTAAATTCTTTGCAATAATTATTTCTATAATGTTGATCAATTTTAATAGCCGCTCACAGACTTTCTGGCAACCATCCAACGGGATAACATTCGGATATATATATGATATAACTATTAATTTGAATGGAGATATTTTTGGTGCTGTAAGTCCTAATGTTTTTACAGAAACCGGCGGAGGTATAATACGTTCCACAGATAACGGTGCAACCTGGGATTTAATCAATAATATATATCCTGAAGTGCCGAAATGCGCTGCATATTCAATTGATGTTAATAAAAACGGTTATCTTTTCGTTGGTCTGGTGCGTGGAGGAGTTTTCCGCTCGATAAATAACGGCGATACATGGCTTCAGAGAAGTGACGGATTAACCGATTCCGTTATCTCATCCCTTCTTATTACAGAAGATGGAACCATATTTGCGGGGGCCCGATTCGGCCTTGTCTTTAAATCAACTGATGATGGCGATCATTGGATACAGAGCAACAACGGTATTACAGGGGATTATATTTATTCTCTTTCAATTAATGCAGACGGAGATTTATTTACCGGAACATCGAACGGTAATATATTTCGATCTACAGACGGCGGTACAAACTGGATGTCTATTAATAACGGATTAAATCCATACTATTTTTTAAATATGGCAATCGGTGATGACGGAACCATTTTTGCAGCTACATCAGATGGTGCTTTCCGATCCAATAATAAAGGCGATAGCTGGATTGATATTAATGAAGGATTGCCTGAGTCGCACATTTATGCAATTGCTGCTTCAAATAATTGGCTCTTTGCCGGAACTCCGGACAGCGGTATGTTTCGCTCAAGCAATAACGGAGGAAGCTGGAGTAAATGCACTAATGGATTAATAGGCCAGAGTATTTCTGCAATTGCTGTTTCTTCAAATAATGAAGTCTTTACCGGTGGGCAGATTTATGAAGGTACTTTATCCGGGGCAGGAGTATTTCGAACTAACAGCAATGGCGATCAATGGGAGCTTATCAGTAAAAATCTTATTTATCGGAATATTACATCCCTTGGTGTTAATTCTCAGGGAAATCTTTATGCAGGAACAAAAATGGGTGTTTTCTATAGTGTTGATAATACAAATTGGATATTAATTAATAATGGCTTAACTGACTGCAACATTATTGATATCGCAATTAATGCTTCCGATCATCTTTTTGCGATAACATCGGATGAAATATTCCGTTCTACCGATTTTGGCGAAAACTGGGTGCAAATAAATAATGGTTTAACAAGCCTTGAACTAAATAAATTATTAATCGGCAGCCCGGGATCTATCTTTTGTGCGAGTCATTCGGCTGGTATATTTCGATCAACCGACAATGGTGATAACTGGGCGGAAGTAAATAATGGATTAACTGACTTGAAAGTCCGTTCCATGGCAATTAGTCCTGCAGGGGATATTTTTGCCGGGACCTGGGATACGGGAGTTTTTTATTCCACAGATAACGGCGACAATTGGATGCAATACCCGGCTGATCATCAGGTTGCATCGATTAGTGCAATAGCGGTAAATATGAATGAGGATGTATTTGCCGGAACACCAAACGGAGGATTATATCGCAGCTTAAAAAACAGCGGCACATGGGAATTAATTATAAATGGCTTGACGTATTCTGCTGTTCGCGCATTCGTTATAAAGAATAATGGGGAAATCTTTCTGGGAACAGAATCGGTAGAAGGAGGAGTATTTTATTCAAACAGCAACGGCAATGAATGGACACAGTTAAAAGAGGGAATGAACAGTACACATATCCGTGCACTTGCTGTAAATAACGAGGGATATCTTTTTGCAGGATCACAGAGTGGAATTTTCCGCAGCATGGAACCAATTACAGGCATGAATGAAAAGGAATCCATACCTTATTCTTTTTTACTTAATCAGAACTACCCTAATCCCTTTAATCCTTCAACAGCTTTTTCATTCAGCCTTCATTCAAAGGAATTTGTTACTTTGAAGGTTTATGATTCCTTAGGCAGAGAAGTTTCAATAATCATTTCGGAAGAACTTCCGGCAGGAAATCATACAAGAGAATGGAATGCTTTGGGACTGTCAAGCGGAGTATATTTTTACAGCCTGCATGCCGGAACTTTTACCGAAACTAAAAAACTTATTTTGCTGAAATAAAAAATTATTTTCCTAAGAACACGGATTTCTTTACCGCTCCAATCCAAACACAAGTAAAAACCTGAAGCTCACAGGTTCCTGCACAGCCCAAACATTTCTCTGAGTTAAATCAACA
>JBLNGL010000264.1:0-3344 GCA_050264735.1 Ignavibacteria bacterium
CGGGAATGACTTTAAGGGGTGAACTCATAATATTTTTAGAACAGCCCTTCAATTGAAAGATATCTTTCGCCTGTATCGTAGCAGAATGTAAGTATTTTGCTCGGCTGCTGTATTTCGGGGAGCTTCTTTGAAACAGCGGCAAGTGCAGCTCCAGAAGAAATACCTATAAATAATCCCTCTTCTTTAGCGGCACGCTGTGCAAATTCGAAAGCTTCTTCTTTCTTTACCTGGATTACTCCATCGAGCAAATCTGTTTCCAGTATTTTCGGAATAAATCCGGCGCCTATTCCCTGAATCGGGTGCGGACCGGGCTGCCCTCCCGAAAGTACCGGCGAAGCTTCCGGTTCAACGGCAAATACCTTTAAATTTCTGAATTTAGGCTTAAGTAATTTCGCAACTCCTGTAATATGCCCGCCGGTTCCGACCCCGGTTATCACATAATCCAGTCCATCCGGAAAATCGTTCAGAATCTCATTTGCAGTAGTTTTAATGTGAATTTCAACGTTTGCCGGATTTTCAAACTGCTGCGGTATCCATACTTCCGGATTGCCTGCCGCAATTTCATTTGCCTTGGCGATGGCTCCTTTCATTCCGAGTTCACGCGGGGTGAGCTCCAGCTTTGCTCCGTATGCTGTCATAATTCTTCTCCGCTCTACGGACATTGATTCAGGCATTACTAAAATTAACTCATATCCTTTTACTGCTGCTACCATTGCCAGACCAATACCCGTGTTCCCTGAAGTCGGCTCGACAATAATGCTTCCTTTTTTTAAGACGCCTTTTTTTTCAGCATCTTCAATCATGGAAAGAGCAATTCTATCTTTGATGCTGGCTCCGGGATTAGCTCTCTCAAGCTTAATCCAGACTTCATGCTTGCTGCTGAATAATCTATTGATCTTCAGGTGCGGGGTGTTGCCGATGGTCTCAAGAATATTCTGTGCTTTCATAGGCTCCTTTCAAAAAATTAGTTAAAAATTAAATAACGAAATCGATAGTGTTCTCAAATTCCTGGCTGCTCCTTACTTTCACTTCACTTTTATTGTATACAATCGAACCGGCAGGAATACTTTGAGTGATCCAGGAATTCCCCCCGATTATACAGTTTTTGCCGATTACCGTATTTCCTCCCAGGATTACCGCTTGTGCATAAATAATCACGTCATCTTCGATGGTAGGATGACGTTTTGTCTGGGAAAGACTTTTATCAACACTCAACGCCCCGAGAGTTACACCCTGGTAGAGCTTGACATTTTTTCCAATCAAGGTTGTTTCCCCTATGACGATTCCGGTGCCGTGATCTATAAAAAAGTGGGAACCGATGGTTGCCCCGGGGTGAATATCGATACCTGTTTTTTCATGCGCATATTCGGTAAATATTCTGGGAATAATCGGAACATGCAGTAGATGAAGCTCGTGGGCAATTCTAAAAATTACAATCGCCATAAAACCCGGGTAAGCAAGTATTACTTCATCAATGCTTTCCGCTGCAGGGTCACCTGTGAAGATTGCTTCAGCATCATCCCAAAGCATTTTATGCAGATCCGGAATGCTCCGGATAAATGATTCTGCAGTCTGCTCGAGATATTCCGGCTTTATGCCGTTGAGAAGCTTCATTAACTGGATAAGATCCCGCTTTAAAAGCTGTATCTTTGATAAAACATCTTCATCAGTATAATAAACTTTGCTTGAAAAATGAGGGAATAAAAAATCTATAAGTCCAATTAGATATTCTATTGCTTCGGTTTTAAGAGATAAAGTGCAGGAATGAGTCTGCCTTTTTGATAAAAGATCTTTGGCAAAATATTTAAAAGAATTATTGTCTGAGTTTTCCATTTCATTTCCAAAAAATTAAATAAAATTATTGTTAAGGATAGAAATCTGCTATGCGGGAATACAACAACAGCAGCAGGCGGTACAGGGATTAATTTGGCTGAAAAAACAGGATTTGTTCCGGTTGCAGAAAATGAATACAGTAATATTTAATAGAATAAAATTCAAAAAATAATTCCCGTTTATTGTAAAACTATTAAATATCAAAAGAAGAATCAAAGAAGAATAAAGATAATTTGATATTAACATTGCTGTCCAAAATAAATTCGAAAGAGAGTATAAGTTTGATAAGTAAACTGTTTTTTACAGATTTTAACCTGCCTGGCGGCAAGACAGGTCTGAATCCAAAACAATCCCTATGTCTGAATCAGTAATATGCTGTCCATCCCGCAAAGCGGGATTAGCTTACCGGTTATGCAATAAGGTAATAAGGTTATTGTATCGGTGGTTATATTACTAAGGTTAAATGATTTAATAAGGTTTCCTTTTGCCCTGTAATTATTTTGGATTACTTTAGAATAAAAAATCTTCCTTAAAACCTTATCATTTGTCATAACCTTAGTAGTACAAATCTCCCCTCAAATAAATTAACCTTATTACCATATCCAATTTATCAACCTTACCATTTATCCTATTCTTCAGGATGAATATTTTGGACAGATATGGATTTTAAAACTAAAGAATAACTCTCCGGCTATTTCTCAATAATCAAGGAAACCTAGACATCTTCCATTCCAAATGCACTCCCGTAATCCTTTTCGAGCTGCTTTTTTTTATTCAGAATCGTCCATAAATTTCTCATTCTCATGTGGGATTATTCTTAAAAAAATTCTCTCCTGAATTTATTATAAATTTCATACCCCTCCGGCAGAGCTCCTTTTATCTTTACTATTTCACCGGCAAAATCATTTGCGGCCTTATTAATTTTCTCAAGCTTCCAATCCAGCAGATATCCGATACATAAAATTGATGCATAAGCATCACCGGCTCCGACTGTATCAATTAACTTTACGGTGCTTCTGCTTTTATAAGAATTCACCTCATTATCTTTAAATAATACCGCACCTTCTTCACCTAAAGTGACACATAGAAGATCGATTTTGTATTTTAATTTTATTTTTTCGGCAGAACTTATAAGCCCGAATGATTCGCTCGCTAAAAGTTCATTTAAAAGTTTCAATTCTTCTATGTTCATCTTCACAATGTTTGAGGCTTCAAGCGATCTTTCAATTACTTCCTTAGAATAAAAGTTCTGGCGGAAATTGAGATCGCAGAAATATTTGATTCCTTTGCCGAATAACGACTGAATCGTTTTCCTGGAGTGATTTTCCCTTTGAGCTAAGATGCCGAAATAAAGGCAATCGGTATGCTTTTGAATAATCCGGCTGGCTTCGACATCGGGTTCGATAAAATCGAAAGAAGAATCGGCGGATATTTCCCATTTTGGAAGCTTAGTTGATTCATTAAGGTTGGCTTTTGCAGTTCCCGTGGGATGTATTTTATCGACCTGGATA
>JBLNGL010000265.1:0-2882 GCA_050264735.1 Ignavibacteria bacterium
GGATTACACTTGATGAATTGGATTTGATGTGGATTCCCGTTGAAAAATCTTGGCGCTTGAATGAAAGGCATTACGGTGCTCTGCAAGGATTAAATAAATCGGAAACTGCCCAGAAATACGGCGAAGAGCAGGTAAAAATCTGGCGCAGGAGCTATGATATTCAACCTCCCTCTCTCGAAGTGTCTGATAAACGCTATCCAGGTTTGGAGGAAAGGTATAAAAATCTTTCTAAATCTGAACTTCCACTAACAGAGTGTTTGAAAGACACCGTTAACCGGTTTCTTCCTTATTGGAAAGATACAATTGCTCCTGCTGTGCAATCAGGCAAAAAGGTAATTATTGCGGCTCACGGCAATAGTCTTCGGGCATTAGTGAAGTACCTCGATAATATTTCAGAAAGTGATATTGTCGCACTGAACATTCCTACCGGCATTCCGCTTGTTTATGAATTGGATAATAAATTAAATCCGGTTAAAAATTATTACCTGGCCGATCAAGAGGAAATTGAAAAAGCCGCCCAGGCTGTGGCAAACCAGGGGAAAGCAAAATAACCGTACTCTGAATTCTTTTTAGCTATTGAATGAAAAGGATATATAACTTCCGCTTTTCTGATTTGAAATACCCGAATGCAGACTCAAATTCAATATTGAATAAAATATTCAGCTCATTCGTGGTATTGTTTTTCATTTCCTTTTCTGGATGTACGGCAGATTACCAGGGATACCTTTCGGCAGGAAATGAAAGTTATAATAATGGAGATTATAGAAAAGCAATATATTACTTTAGGAAGGTATTGGAATTAAAACCGAATGATTCACAGGCTTACTTTAATATAGCCAATGCAAAAAGCAAGCTGGGATTTTTATACGGAGCCATTGAAGATTATACCCATGCTATTAACTTAAATCCAAATCTTCTGGAGGCTTACCTTAATAGGGCTAAAACTAGAATTCTTTCAAAAAATTTTTATGATGCTTTAAAAGACTGCAATAAATATATCGAATTAAAAAATTCTGATCCGTCAGGTTATTTTACGCGGGCATATATTAAAGATGCATTGTCGGATTATACGGGAGCTATTGATGATTATTCACAGACCATAGAATTAGATCCGAATTCAGAAAAGGCATTTATAAACAGGGGAAACGTAAAGATGAAGCTGGATGATTATAAAGGGGCAGATGAGGACTATTCGTCTGCAATTAATCTGAATCAGAAAAACGACGGTGCTTATCTGAATAGAGCAGGAATCAAGGCAATTTCCGGCAATTATCAGAATGCTCTTGCAGATTTCAATAAAGCCATCGAGATAAATCCCTTGAATGCAGATGCATATTTCCTCCGCGGGGATCTTTATAATAAGTTTGAGCTGTATGAAAAAGCAGTATCCGATTTTACGGAAGCCGTAAAATTAAACCCTTCATATCACCAGGTTTATTTTGAAAGGGGAAAAACCTACCATGTTTTAAAGGAATATCTGGATGCAATAAGAGATTTTTCTTACTGTATTAAATTAAACCCGAAAGATTCTAAAGCTTATGTACAAAGAGGATTATCCAAAATATCTTTCGGGAAAGTCAAAGAGGGATGCAATGATTTGACAACAGCCGGAGAACTCGGCAATTTCGATGCATATTCTTTAATAAATAAATACTGCAAGTAAACTTTTCCCCAATATTGCTTTAATCAATTTCAACTTCTATCTTTTGTCAAAGAAAATTTTTTTATTTCAATTTCCATCATTCCGTGAAAAAGGGCTGTATAATTTTCCTGCTTTATTTTTCTGCTTATCTTTATCCTCAGTCAGATACTTCCTTAATCTTAAATGAAATTATGTTTTATGCCGAATCCGGCAATAACGAATTCATTGAAATTTTTAATTTGAGCGGTATGTCAAACTTTGATCTCAGCAATTACAAGATAAAGATACAAAATTCTAACAATGATTTAATCTCAGATGCTGGCTTTGGAACTCTTCTTCCTCCTCATTCGTATGCAGTTATTTTTGAAGGGGATTACGATTTAGCTTCCGGTTTATATGCTGAAATTATTCCCCAAGAAGCTCTAATTCTTAAAATATCCGATAATACTTTCGGATCAAGCGGCATGTCAAATACTTCTGATCGCACAATTTATCTAATTAACTCAAATGATGATACTATAGATACTTGCAAATATACTGCAGATAATATTTATGGTATTTCCGAAGAAAAGGTGATTCCGAGCAGGGACGCTTCAGGTTCGAACTGGAGCAACTCACTCAGAGGCAACGGTACGCCGGGATTTAAAAACTCGATCACACCATCAGACTTCGATCTTAGGATTTCATCAGTTTCTATATTGCCTTCTGTTCTACTACATGGAGATGAAGCATTTATCCATCTTATAATAAAAAATTCAGGCAGGAATAGTGCAGACGTATATGAAATAGAAATCTTCAACGATTTAAATAAAGATTCTTCAGGAACGGATGAGGAAAGAATTTTTTTAGAAACCCGGAATAATCTTTCTATTGAAGATTCAAACGAGATAATTATTCCGCTAGCCTCATTGGAAACAGGAGTTCATTGTATCATTTGCAGGATTGACTACCAAGCCGACGAAGATCTTTCAAATAATGTTTTCTTTAAGACATTTTATGTTTATCCGCCTGGGAATAATTATAACGACATAGTAATAAATGAAATTATGTATGCGCCGTCTGCAGGCGAGCCGGAGTGGATAGAAATATTTAACCGGAGTCAATTTTCCGTAAACTTAAAGGGCTGGGGAATCGGAGATAACTTAACATGGGAGTCAATTCATGATGAAGTAATAATTGAGCCGGGATCATTTTTAGTCATCTCAAAAGATTCTGCAATTCTGAATTTTTATTCGATTCA
>JBLNGL010000266.1:0-5934 GCA_050264735.1 Ignavibacteria bacterium
TTCTTCGTGCTGACCCTAACGGGTTTGATCTCTCTTCTTCTGCTGGAACCGGGGGATACAAATGCTTCAAGTCATCGTGAGGCTCCTTTGATCAGCAATGATCCTCTTGCCGATAATACTGATCTTTACGTTTTCCGGTCGCCGGATGATCCGAATACCGTTACAATCGTTGCAAACTACATTCCTCTGGAATTGCCCGAAGGCGGTCCGAACTACTCTACTTTCGGCGAAGACGTCCGATACGAAATTCATATTAAAAACCAGACGTCATCCGGTGCACTTGGTACGGCTGCCGATGATATCACTTATAGATTCACATTCACCCAGGTAAATGAAGATCCGTCCACTTTTTTCAACATAAGATTAGGAAAGCAGAATTTAAAAACCACCTACACTGCCGAAAAAAGCACCGATGGCGGCTATTCCTGGACAACAATTTTAAATAACGGAATTGTACCTCCAAATAATATTGGTCCCCGTTCGATTGACGGCGGTGCAGGTTTAAATACTCCTTATTCAAATCTTGTAAGCAGCGGAATAATGACAGCAAGTTCAGGAGAAAAAATATTCTGCGGTCCGCGAGACGATCCGTTCTTTGTTGATCTGGGAGGTATTTTTGATCTTGGCCAAACCAGAAACGATTACGGTACTGATCCTAATAATTCTGAGAATGCCAGGGATGCTGTTGCAGGTTTCAATACTCATGCAATAATTGTCCAGGTGCCGATAAGCAGCCTTCAGAAAGACGGGAAGGATGTAAGCCAGGCTGCAAATATTCTGGATCCTGATTTTGTTATAGGTGTTTGGGCTTCGGCAAGCCGTCAGCAAATAACGACTCTGTCCACAAATGGCTCTAAACCTGAACACTCGGGTCCATGGGTTCAGGTTTCCCGCTTAGGGATGCCTTTAACCAATGAAGCAGTTATTCCTATAGGAGATAAAGATCATTGGAATGCTGTAACACCATATAGTGCAGATGAACAGGGATTTATAGATTATTTTGCAAACCCTGAACTCGCTCTTTATATGGACGACAGCCAATTTGGAAGTGCAGTTCCGGCTCTTGGAGCATTAAGAATCCAATCGCAGTCATATCCTGCAATCGGTACAATCCCCACATATTCAGATCCCGGATTTGATTTTAGAAACGGAAAGGACGGGGCCTTTGCAGTTACTCATCTGGATCCGGTACCTGACTTATCGGGAACTGCTTTTGCGGTTAATTTAAACGGTGGATTAGTCGGTGAAGGCAAACCCCGCTTAGTAGACATTTATCCAATCTTTTACTTCGGCGTTCCAAATCTGATCCCTTACCAGCTTGCTACGGGCAAAACCGGTGGTCCATTAAGCGCAGGAAAACCATTTATAAATAATTTTCTCCCTATTACCAATGAGGAGGGAAAATTATACGGAGGAGATATGCTCAGGATAAACATGGCAGTTCCTATAACCGATAGAGGTAGTGAGGAATATAAGATGAATGCTTATATGGGCCTGGTTAGAGCAGCAGCAATCGGATTAACAGCTGCTCCATATAACACTTCGGATTCTCTTGAATTTATTCCTCATATGGATGGATTTCCGAACGGCAGGAGACTTGAAGATGATGTAACAACCATCGAGCTTCAGGCAGTCGGCGGGTTAGTCCTTGCTGCAGTGGGTTTGCCTTTCAATGACGCTGTTGCCGGAAATTATTCCGATTTGGCTTCTACTAATCTGGTTGCTGAACTTACATATAATGCCGGTCCAACCCATAATGATCTGCCCCTTCAGGATGTTTTTCCTTTCCTTGCCGATCCTCATCGGGGATATGATTATGTAAAACAGCTTACGGCAACAGCACCCGGTAATAATCCTACAGCCGTAAATGATTTCTTAGGAATGAATGTTCCAAAGGGATTCATATTGAATCAAAATTATCCTAATCCTTTTAATCCATCTACAAAGATCAACTACCATGTTGCTAAACCGGGTAAAGTAAGCCTGAAAGTTTATGATTCCCTGGGAAAGGAAGTAGCAGTATTAATAGATAAGGATCATGCACCCGGTACTTATGAAGTAAGCTGGAATGCAAAAGGGCTGGCGAGCGGTGTATATTTTTATCATCTCGATGTCAACGGTCAGGTAAGTACGAAAAAAGCAGTCCTTCTTAAATAACTTAATCCGAGGGCACCATCATTTAATTTGATGGTGCCTGATTTTTTTATATATGGAGACAGCAATGAAACTAAAAACCAAATTTATTTATACTATTTTAGCTTTGCTTATTTGTTTTGGTATATATTTATACCTGGATAATATAGGCAGCAGTCAGATCCACTATCTTTTCCCTCGGAGTAATGATTCAAATCTCTCTGCTGAATACAGGAATGCACAGAAAAGCGTTGGCTTTTACAGAGAACAAATCAAAAAGAATCCAAACAATCCAAAGTATTATGCTGAGCTTGCCCAGATTTTTTTTCAGGAAGCGCGAATAACCGGGAAATATCACGAGTATCTTCCCAAAATAATGGGATTATTGGAAACCGCTTTAAGCATTGATAAAGAAAATTTAGAAGCAAACTTGACTAAAGCAGCCGTGCTCCTTAATCAGCATCAATTCAATGAAGTTGAAAAAATCGGTGAATGGATTAATAAAAAATATCCGCGCAGCTCTGCGGCTTTTGGAATACTTGTCGATGCTTATGTAGAGCTCGGTAAATACAATAAGGCTGTTGAAATGTGTGATAAGATGATTCAAGCCAGGCCTGATTTCCGTTCTTATTCAAGGGCTTCATATATCAGAGAGATCTATGGGGATATTTCAGGCGCAATTGAAGCAATGAGAATGGCTGCAGATGCAGGTGTTTATGGAGAAGAAAACCGTGCTTGGGCTTTATGCAATCTCGCTAATCTTTATCTGCATGCCGGCAAGATTGATACTGCTGCTTTTATTTATAATGGAATACTTGAGGAAAGACCTGGCTATGCATTTGCACTTTCCGGGTTGGCAAAAGTAATGGTTAATAAAGGAGACAATTTAAAAGCCGCTGAATATCTTAAAAAAGCTGTCCAAAATCTTGATGAGCATACTTTTTCTGAACAGCTCTCCGATATTTACATGAAATTAGGTAAGAAATTAGATGAGGAAAAATATATTCAAATTGTGCTGAATGAATTTAAAGAACATGAAAAAGCAGGTTGGAACATAGACCGGGAGTATGCACAATTTTGCCTTAATCATGATATAAATAAGAAGGAATCATTATTTCGTGCTCAGAGAGAATACAGGCGGAGACAGACTAACATTGATGTAATCGATACGTATGCCTGGGCGCTTTATAAAAATAAAAAAGTTAAAAAAGCTGCTGTAATAATCAAAAAAGCATTCGCTACCAATACTGAAAATCCATTAATCTATTATCACTCAGGGGTTATTAATTCAGAATCCGGGAATAAAGCTGAAGCTGTAAAAAATCTTGAACATGCATTAAAAGGAAATCTTGCCTCTTATGTTTTATTTTATAAAGATGCTAAAGATCGGCTGTTGAGACTCAAAGATATTGCCTCAATTAACTAAGTAAAAATTATGCATAATCAATTTCGAAAAAGAATGAAAATTTTTATAGCAGGCGGTACGGGATATATTGGTCGTGCCTTAATCCCGTTATTAATAAAGCAAAATCATTTTGTCCAGTGCCTGGTTCGTGAGAAATCTATCAACAAGTTACCCGCAGGGTGCGTACCGGTATTTGGGAATGCACTGGATAATAAATCATATATAGAAAATATTAGTTTATCGGATGTATTTATTCATCTGGTTGGAGTTTCTCATCCTAATCCGTCTAAAAAAGATCAATTCAGGAAAATTGATCTTGTTTCGTTAAAGCAGTCGGTTGAAGCTTCTGCGGCATTGGGCATTAAACATTTTATTTACGTTAGTGTTGCTCATCCTGCGCCGTTAATGAAAGACTACATCAAGGTTAGAATGGAGTGTGAAGAATTCATTCACACAAGCGGTTTGAATGCATCTATTCTCCGGCCCTGGTATGTTCTTGGTCCCGGCCATCGCTGGCCGTATGCACTTATACCTTTTTACAAATTAATGGAGAAAATCCCTTCAACAGCAGAAAGCGCCAAAAGACTGGGACTTGTTACAATCCGGCAGCTTCTCAATAAGTTAATTTACATAATAGAACATCCGGGTCCGGGGATTCGGATTATTGAAGTGCCTGAGATCAGGAATGGTTTTAAATGAATTGAATAGATCTTATATGCGTTTGATTTATCTTTATTCATTGGCGTTCATAAATATTATTTATGCACAAAATTCTATTATTGATGGAAAAATAACCAATATGCAGAGTTTACCTGTTATGTATTCATCAGTTTTTTTGGAAGGAATTAATTTAGGAGCAACTGCAGACTCGATGGGTTGTTTTAAGATAGAACATGTCATGCCCGGCGATTATTTGATATCGGTTTCTTCTTTAGGCTATTTGAAAGATCATCAGAAAATTAAAATTAAAGCTAATGAGAAGATTACTATCAATTTTAAACTTCACAATGATATTCTTTCATTCTCGGATATTATTATTCATGATGAAAGAAGTTATTCCGCTTCATCTTCTTTTACATTAAATGCAGTGGATTTTAAATTAAGGCCAAAAAAATCTGCCCAGGACCTGCTTAATCTTGTCCCCGGATTAATAACTGCACAGCATGCCGGGGGCGGAAAAGCAGAGCAGATTTTTTTGAGAGGCTTCGATGCAGATCACGGAACAGATGTACATATTTCGGTTGACGGAATTCCAGTCAATATGGTTTCTCATGCACACGGACAAGGGTATTCCGATCTTCATTTTGTAATGCCGGAAACAATTGAAGGAATTTTGGTTCAGAAAGGACCATATTACGCGGCTAACGGGGATTTTTCGACCGCCGGTTCCATAAAATTTAACTATTGATAAAACAGACCAGAATATCTTTGCAGTTGAAGGAGGAAGCTTCGGTACTACACGTATATTCGGTATAATGAATATTCCTGTTGAAATTCCCAGCTCTTCTTTATATATAGCTGGAGAATATGCTAGAACCGACGGGTATTTCGATAATAAGCAAGGCTTTAATCGATATAACTTTTTTGGAAAATTCTACACTCAGCTTTCGGATGTGTCTAATTTAAAATTTACTGCTTCTGCATTTAAATCCGATTGGAATGCCTCTGGACAAGTACCTGAGAGGGCCTTGAAAGGGGGGATTATCGATCGGTTCGGGAGCATTGACAATTCGGGAGGAATTACATTTAAGCTGAAGAATGGATTCGAAGGCAATTTACGGTGCATTTATGTTTCAAGCAGGCCTGCAGACGAGAATAATTCAGTCGTGGCACGGGGATCAACCCTATTTGATATGGCACTTTCTTACCCTGTTGGAATCTTCAATTTAGGGATTTCAATAGAAAACATTTTTAATATAGAATGGAATGAGGCACAGTTTGATACCGAATCAAAATTGAAAAATGAAACTGAACCTGTTTCAGAGCTGCATTTTACTCCGGGCCATCCCAGAATGTTTAAAGCAACTTTAAGCCTTTCATTTTAACTTGTCAGAAGAGAGATGCTCTCTTTTTATTGTTAATCTTTTCACTTTATGGTTCACCTCTTCCTCTTATTACACTTAATAACCTGATATTACAATTTCATTCATTCCTGATAGTAAAACGGGCATTTTTGAAAAGCAGTTAAAAATTTTTTCCAAAATCTCTAAATAATGAAAAATATTCTAATCCTTGAGAATGGTAAGATGATCAAAAGTATGGTCGGCAAGCTGAGCAAGAATGAAAATTATAAAATTATTAATCCTGCACCGGTTTCCGGGGATTTAAAGGATTCTAAAATACTGATCTTGTAATTGCTGATTTGACATCAATAAAAAACAAAAAAGTTGAAATCC
>JBLNGL010000267.1:0-4149 GCA_050264735.1 Ignavibacteria bacterium
CTAATGAAAACCGTTATAATTTTGATAAACCTAAATTTGATTCTTATTCCCTTAGAATATCACCCAATCCAAATGATGAATTAGCGCTGCAAGTTTCTCATGCTTTTACTATAAGTCCTGAATCCATTGATCCTAATCAAAATATCAGAAAAACAACTGCTTCGGTTATTCATAGCAAAATTTTTAATGATGAAAATATTCTTAGCACTTCGCTTATTTGGGGATTTAATGATGTTCTAAATGAACATCAGGAAAACTCAATTCTTCTGGAATCTAATTTTAAATTAAATATGAGCAATATTTATGGTAGGCTTGAATGGATTGAAAAGTCTTCCGATGAATTAGAAATTGAAGAACTACCTCACGGGAATGTGTACCCAATTTATGCTTTAACATTAGGTATCAATCATTCTTTCTTTACAGTCAGCAGCACAAATTTAATTTTAGGAATTCAAGGTTCTTTGTTTAAGCCTCATGACGCTCTGATTCTGTACTACGGTAATAATCCTTTTTCTGCTGAGGTTTATATGAGAATAGCTCCTGATATGATGATGCACTGAGTATATTTTAATTTCATTCATAATTAAATAAAGCATTAATAAATTTTGAAAGTATCCAAATGAAAATGGAACATAAGAATCATAATCATTCAGAGATGATGAAAGAGCAGCAGAAACATCAGCTGCATCAACATACAATGAACGATAAAGAGATAGTACATAACCAAAAAAAAAGTGGGGATGAAAAACACAAGGGTCATAGTGAACACGAAGGGCATAGTATAACCGATTTCAAAAAGAGATTCTGGATTTCATTAGTAGTAACAATCCCAATACTTTTTCTCTCTCATATGCTCCGTGAATTCTTTGGTTTAGGTGAAGCGCTTCAGTTTGAAGGTGATATATATATTCTTTTTATTCTCTCGTCTTTTGTTTTCTTTTATGGCGGATTTCCTTTTCTAAAAGGGATAATCAATGAACTGAAGTACGGTAAGCCCGGCATGATGACTCTAATCGCTCTGGCAATAACCGTTGCATATGTGTATAGCAGTGCGGTTGTATTTGGTTTGGAAGGTGATATTTTCTTTTGGGAGCTGGCAACTTTAATTGATATAATGCTTCTTGGTCACTGGGTTGAAATGCGCTCTATTATGGGTGCTTCAAGAGCCCTGGAAGAGCTTGTAAAACTTATGCCCGAAGAAGCTCATTTAATAAAAGACAACGGGGAAACTATAGATATATCTTTAGAAGAATTAAAGCATCAGGATAAAATTTTAATTAAACCGGGTGAGAAAATTCCCGCAGATGGAAGAATAATAAAAGGTCAAACATCTGTAAATGAATCGATGCTTACAGGAGAATCAACTCCCGTATCTAAAGCCGAAGGTGATACTGTAATAGGGGGTGCTATTAATGGAGAAGGTTCCATAAGAATAGCAGTTGAAAAAATTGGCGATGAAGGATTTTTATCTCAGGTAATTAAGATGGTTGAGGAAGCACAGGAAAGTAAATCAAAAACTCAGGATCTTGCTAACCGAGCCGCATTCTGGCTTACAATGCTTGCAATTTTTGGCGGTGTCGCCACAATGTTAGTTTGGCTTTTAGCTGTGGGGGAAAGTTTTAATTTTGCACTTACAAGAACTGTTACTGTAATGATAATAACTTGTCCTCACGCTCTTGGTTTGGCTATTCCTCTTGTTGTTGCAGTATCAACAACCTTATCTGCAAAAAAGGGATTGCTTATAAGAAATAGGACCGCATTTGAAAATGCCAGGGATATAAATGCTATCGTATTCGATAAAACAGGTACGCTAACTAAGGGTGAATTTGGAGTTACCGATGTAATAATATTCCGGGATTCTCTAAGTAAAGAAGAAGTTATAAAATATGCAGCATCAGTAGAGGCAGAATCTGAACACCCTATTGCTAAGGCAATAGAACATTCATCCAGGGAAAAATTTGAAGTTGTTAATTTTAATGCAATTCCAGGCAAAGGTGCTGAGGGTTCTGTAAATGGAAAGAATATTAAAGTTGTAAGTCCCGGTTATTTAAAGGATAAAAAAATTGAAATAAATAATTTGCAAAAGATAAATGATTTATCCGCTGAAGGTAAAACTGTTGTATTCTTATTAATTAATGATGAAATTATTGCTGCGATAGCTCTTGCAGATATAGTTAGAGAAGAATCAAAAGAAGCAGTCAGGCAATTAAAAGAAATGGGAATAAAATCTATAATGTTAACAGGGGATAATAAAAATGCCGCCAAATGGATTGCCGATCAGGTAGGTATTGATGAATATTTTGCAGAAGTTTTACCGGATAAAAAAGCTGAAAAGATAAAAGAGGTTCAGGCCCGGGGTTTGAAAGTTGCAATGACCGGTGATGGTGTTAATGATGCGCCGGCCCTTGCTCAGGCTAATGTAGGAATTGCAGTTGGAGCCGGAACCGATGTCGCAATTGAGACTGCCGATATTATTCTTGTAAGAAGCAATCCTAATGACGTTGTTTCATTAATAAAATTCGCACGTGCCACTTATAGAAAAATGGTTCAAAATTTATTATGGGCAACCGGTTATAATATTGTTGCAATTCCATTAGCTGCTGGCGTTTTATACTCTGCAGATATTATTTTAAGCCCGGCTCTTGGTGCAGTACTAATGTCGGCAAGTACAATTGTTGTAGCTATAAATGCAAAGCTGTTGAAAGTTTAATAGTAAGTATCTTATTATTTGCAAAAGCAAAATTTGATGGAGGCAGTTAATCTTTTATAATCAATAAAGGCTTGAATAATCAAGCCCTTATTATTTCTATCTCACATTAGTCATTTTGTGCTAATTAATTAAATTAGCGCCTTACTTTGTCAGTACCATCTTTTTCGTTTCAACAAAATTATTTGTTTGCAGCTTAAATAAATAAATTCCACTTGCCAGCCTTGAACCATCGAATTCAACTTTATAGCTGCCGGCAGCTTGCTCCCTGTTTACCAGAGTCGCAATTTCTTTCCCTAAGACATCATATATCTTGACCCTTACGAATTCAGATACAGGAATTGAGTATTTAATTGTTGTAGCCGGATTAAACGGATTGGGATAATTCTGCTCAAGAGCAAACTTGCTTGGAACATTGCCATTATTTTCAACAGTCGTAACACTTTGGCTGCTAAGTGCAAAGTAGTTGCTTACAGTATTCGTACTAAACTTTATTAGATTATTTTGTTTATCTATTGTACCGTTGATGTTTTGCCAATTATTCATTTGAGAATTCCAAGCCATAATTTTGATATGATCTTCACTCATATTATAATATGAAAGTTGCTCATCGGTGTAATGAAATTGAAAGTTCATATTGTTTCCAAATCCCATCATTCCTCCGCCGTATCCACTTCCCCACATCCCGTTCATTCCATTAGGATAAAATATATTTAACTCATACCCTGCAAAAAAATTCTGCCCGCCATAATTTGGCATATTCTCAGGAAAGGATTCAAAAATTTGACCGAATAAAGAATCCGGATTCATGCCCATATGCCCGCCGCCCATGAGCCATCCTTTATGCATTTCTGAATAGTCATCATAATCAAATGGTGTATAAAAACGCTTGGTACTATCATTTTCGTGCATCCACGCTCCTCCTATATGCGGAAAAAGCTTTGTCGAATCTCTCCAGATTAATCCATTAATTTCATATACAATAATCATCGGTAAAGCAGTATTAATTCCCAATGTTCCGCCTTTTATACTTATGGTTTCACCATCTACCGGTCTTAAAGCCCCGCTTTGCGGGTTATACCAGAATGGCCCGAAATTAAGAAAGTAGTTTGGCTTACTGTCATTATCGGTATCCAAATAATAATAGTTCATATAGAAAGTTGTATCAACCAATGCCGTTCCTGATAATTCAATTGTTTTTAAAGTATCATGGTACCAGCCGAAACCATAACATCCCCGGTATTGTCCATGCCCCTGCCAGCTATATAGATGATTATGATTCCCCATATTATTCCATTGAGCAAAGAATGGATCCCGCCAAAATTCACCATTAATTTCATAAACAACTATTGTCGGAAATTGATATATGCCGGTTTGATATTTCCCGCCGGTAATGGTTACTTGGTCGCCATTGTTTGGTAGCTGCGCATTTGTACTATCAG
>JBLNGL010000268.1:0-3502 GCA_050264735.1 Ignavibacteria bacterium
TTTCAATTAACAGCAGCGAATATATAATTGCCGGTGATACAAATCCGCAGCGTACTGTTTACCTGGAAAAAACCGCCGTTAAAGATGAACCGGTTGTATTTAATATGGTTCTTGAAGTTACTAATTATGCTGAATTATTTAATGTAATCCCTGATAAAGTTTTGCCTTATAATAAGGGAAATGAAGATTATATAAGGAATACTTCCGAGAGAAAACCGCACATAATGTTTACAGAGAAAATAAAAAATCTTTCAAGAGAAATAATCGGAGAAGAAAAAGATCCTTACTTCATTGCAAAAAAAATTTTTGAATGGATAAGTAAAAATATTCCCTGGGCAGGTGCGAGAGAGTATTCAACTATTGAAAATATTTCTGATTATTGTATCCGGAAAGGGTATGGAGATTGCGGTATTAAGTCGTTACTTTTTATTACTCTTTGCAGATATAACGGGATACCTGCAAAATGGCAGAGCGGCTGGATGCTTCACCCGAAATCCGTAAATCTGCATGATTGGTCGGAAATTTATTTTGAAGGATACGGCTGGATTCCGGTCGATCCTGATTACGGACTCCAGGATTTTAAAAATAGCGCGGAAAAATATTTTTTCTTCGGCGGAATAGATTCTCATCATTTTATAATTAATGATGATTACTCGGCTCCTTTATTCCCTGCTAAGATTTTTCCAAGAAGCGAAACCGTAGACTTTCAACGAGGTGAATTGGAATGGCGGGGAGGAAACATTTACTTTGATAAATGGGATTACGAAATGAAGGTAGAGTATGATTCAAACTGACAATTACAATTCTTTTTATTGGATCTATTCATGAAAACTTTCACCCAAGCGGCTCTCTTAACAATGATCCTTTTTTCCGTTTTTAATCTTGTCGCCCAGGAAAACAATCAAATGGACAAAATTCAGAACATTCTGCTTGAACTGGAAAAAAAGTTTGCACCTGATAAAAGGACAGCAATTTTTCATATCACTGCCGAACAAAAAGGCAATAAAATCATACTTAAAGGGGAGACTGACAATGCGGAGTCAAAAAAAGAGCTGATGCAGAATTTAAATAGTGCTCAAATGATTGACAGCGTCCGGGTTTTGCCTGAAGCCGAACTTGGAGATAAGATTTACGGAATTATTAATCTTTCCGTAGCTAACCTTAGGACAAAAAGAGGCCACCGGTCGGAACTGGCAACACAGGCGCTTCTCGGCACGCCGGTTAAAGTGCTGAAGAAAAAAAAGGGTTGGTATTTAGTTCAAACACCGGATGCATATATTTCATGGATGGAAAGTGACGGATTTTTCGGTGCAGACTATGAAAGCATGCAGTTATGGAATCATTCTGAAAAAGTGATATATACTAAGGATTTTGGATTTAGTTATTCTTTGCCGGATGAAAATTCCCAGAGAGTTACTGATCTTGTGGTTGGTGATATTCTTAAATTTGCCGGCAATGAAAAGAACTTCTGCAAAGTTGTTTATCCTGATGGAAAAACAGCTTTCATAAAATCAGCAGACTGCACTAACTTTAATGAATGGCTTAGTAAACTTAATCCAACTGCAGAAAATATTTTAAAAACCGCCAAACTATTTATGGGAATTCCCTATTTATGGGGCGGTACATCGATAAAAGGAATGGACTGCAGCGGGTTTACAAAAACAGTTTTTTTCCTAAATGGTTTAATTCTTCCCCGGGATGCTTCGCAGCAGGTTAATATTGGAGAATTGGTTGATACAAAAGATAGATTGGAAAACCTTTTGCCGGGTGATCTCCTTTTCTTTGGAGAAAAAGGGGATGATACTTTAAAGGATAAAATTACACACGTAGCAATTTATATTGGAGACGGGGAATATATACATGCATCAGGAAGAATAAAAATAAATAGTCTTTCTAAAAACAAACCCAACTATAATGCCTATAGAGATGATTCATTTATATGTGCAAAGAGAGTGTTAAACCTAATGGATTCAAAAGGCATATCATCTATTGTAAACAATAAATTCTATAATAAGCTGAGGTAAACCATTAATTCTATATTTGTCATAAAAAAGAAAATCGGGAAAATCCGGCTTATTGTTAGAAGCAGAAATCAAACCTGCATCCCAACAACATCGGGATATAGCCGGTAAAGCTGCCCCGATTCCGGACGCTGCCCCCAATGAGTAAACTACTATGATGGCAGAGATATCCCTCACGTAGATATCATGGCCTCATTTTCAAATTCACATGCCTGGCATATATGATAAAACAAACGATACGCGATCTTTTACATTTTGCATGTAAAGGTAAAAATTCTCTTGCTTTTTTAGTTCAACTTTCATACATTGAATCGGTTCAATCAAGATTTGATTGGTTTAGTTCATTAAAACTTTTACTTTCATAATACTCTCTCGGATAAGTTTTAGAAATTTCTGCAGGGGGTGATATATTTTACCAAGTATAATCTCCTTACCGCTCTGCCTGCAATGGTGCGACGAAAAAAACATTGTTAGCTTATAACAATAAACGGTAATCATTTTAGTCGTTTAATCGTTATCTCCACCATTAAAGAAAGGATGCTGAATGCAAATCGGCTTTGCCCTGCATAAGAGGCCGAATATCTATCCTTTTTGCGGCACAATGCTTCTGCCTCTCCACTGTTTGAGTCCGCCTCAATTAATTTTTTATAAAGTAATTTTTTAATTCACTAAAATATATTCACTCAAATAATAGGTAGTATATTTATGAAACTCAAAATTACATTGATATGCATATTGGCTTTGCTGTTGATTGCGCAACAGTTAACTGCCCAGACGATATGCTCAAATCAAACAGGCACGCATAACGGCTATTACTATTCATGGTGGACAAGTGGTCAGGGGTCCGCATGCATGACTTTGGGTTCTGGCGGCAATTATAGTGTTTCATGGAGCAATGTCGGGAATTTTGTCGGCGGTAAAGGCTGGAGTACCGGTTCTTCATCTAGGGTAGTGACCTATTCAGGCAGCTTCAATGGCGGCAGCAATGGATATTTGTGTCTCTATGGGTGGACGAGAAATGCACTCATAGAATATTACGTTGTTGATAACTATGGCAGCTGGACGCCTCCTGGAGTATCTTCATCAGGCACCGTTAATAGTGATGGCGGTACATATAACTTACATCGGACTCAGCGAGTCAACCAGCCTTCCATTGACGGCAATCAAACTTTTTATCAGTACTGGAGCGTCCGGACGTCGAAAAGATCGAGTGGAACCATAACTTTTGCTAACCACGTTAACGCATGGGCAAATAGAGGCTGGAATCTGGGGAGTAGTTGGGCTTACCAGATAATGGCTACAGAAGGATATCAAAGTAGCGGGAGCTCTAATATAACAGTGGGTTCTGGTGGTAGCAGTAGCAGCAGCAGCGGCGGCAGCAGCAGCGGCGGATCGAGAACGGTTCTTGTAAGAGCACGTGGAACAAGCGGCCAGGAAAGCATTACTCTCCGTGTAAATAATCAGAATGTTCAATCATGGAC
>JBLNGL010000269.1:0-5021 GCA_050264735.1 Ignavibacteria bacterium
AGGAGGCTGAAAAGGAAGTACAAAAGCAGGTAGATACCGCAAAAACCAAGCTGCAGAAGGAAGTTACAAAGAAACTAAAGGATTTATTTAAAAAGAAATAAAATCTTTGTTTGCGGAGATAGTAATGCAGTTCAGAAAAGTTATCAAACAGGATCACTTTTCTCTAATGATAATGCTTTCTAAAAAAATGTTACGTTAAGCTTCCACAGATCTTTTTTAAAATCATAATTCCGGAATTCAAATGATCAGAATAATTTTAGCAGTTTGCTTAGTCCTATCTTGGCAAATTTTATCCCAGCATAAAGAGTTAACGGTTGATGACATTTTTACAAACATGCAGTTCTACGGGAAATCGTTATACGGAGTAAAATGGTTTAATGAAGGGGATAAATTTTCTTTTCTTGGATATGATGAGGAGAGCAGGTCCGTATCTATTTATGAACATGATGTTAAAACCGGAAGCGAAGAAATTTTAGTTAGGGAAAGTGATCTTATTCCGGATGACACTCTTAAGAGAAAAGAATTTCCAATAGAAAATTATTACTGGTCGCCCGGTGAAAAATATATTTTATTCACCGGACTTCTGCCTTCAAGGGGAAAAAAGACCGGCGGCAGTTTTTATGTTTATGATCTGAAAGAAAAACAATTTAAGCTTTCTGTTGAGTCGAAAGAACCTCAGGTAAATATTAAATTTTCCCCGGACGGTAAAAAAACCGGATTTGTTAGAAACAATAACATCTTCATCTTGGATTTGGAAACAAAGAAAGAAATACAGCTTACATTTGACGGCAGCGAAGTAATATTGAACGGAGTTTTCGACTGGGTTTACGAAGAGGAATTTTCGATTATCGAAGCATGGGAATGGTCGCCTGACAGCAGGAGCATAGCCTTCTGGAGATTGGACCAGTCTGCCGTTCCTAAATTTAATATTGTTAACTGGGATTCAATTTATCCGCAAGTGAACGTAATGAGATATCCTAAACCGGGATTTCCAAATTCATCGGTTAAGATCGGGGTCATTGATTTGGAATCTAAAAAAACAACCTGGATGGATATAGGAGAGGAACCGGATATTTACATTCCCAGAATTAAATTTACTGGTGACCCCAAATTGCTTTCAATCCAAAGATTGAACAGACTGCAGAATAAACTTGATCTACTTTTTGCCGATGTAAACACAGGTGCCTCAAAATTAATTTTGACTGAAAGTGATTCCGCATGGGTTGAAGTTGAGGATGATCTGAATTTTTTAAAAAGTGAAAAACAGTTTATCTGGTCATCCGACCGGGATAATTTTCATCATCTATATTTATTTGATTATGAAGGGAAATTGCTTAATCAGATAACAACGGGAGATTGGGAGGTAAGCAGTCTCGATGCGTTTGACGAAAAAAATCAGAAAATTTATTATACCTCAAATGAAAAAGGTGCAATCTATAAAGATCTTTACTCTATTAATTTCGATGGATCTGAAAAAAGAAGGATTACTTCTGCTGAAGGAGTACATAAAACAGATTTTTCTGAAAATTCCAAATATTTCATTGATTACTATTCAAATCCTTCCCAGCTTAAAATAACTTCACTGTATAATAATCAGGGTGAATTAATTCGGAATTTGAAAGACCCTGATATGTCCTTCCTCGATGAATATAGTTTTTCGGCTCCGGAATTCCTGACTTTTACAACAACCGACGGAGTAAAATTAAATGCAGAAATTATTAAACCTGCTGATTTTGATGAATCGAAAAAGTATCCCGTTTTGATTTATACCTACGGCGGTCCCGGTTCTCAATCTGTTGATTACTCCTGGAATGGAGATTGTTTATGGTATGGATTGCTGAATCAAAAAGGATATATAATTTTTATGCTGGATAACCGGGGAACAGGCGGAAGAGGAAAAAAGTTCAAAACTATAGTATATAAAAATTTGGGAAAGTGGGAAGTAAATGACCTGATTGAAGGAGCGAAATATTTGAGTTCCCTGCCGTTTGTAGACAAGGACAGGATCGGGATTTGGGGGTGGAGCTACGGAGGATACCTGGCTGCCTTATCAATCATGAAAGGATATAAATATTTTAAAACTGCCATAGCTGTTGCACCGGTTACTCATTGGAAATTTTATGATACAATTTATACTGAAAGATATATGCAGACGCCGGCTTTAAATCCGGAAGGTTATGAGGACAGCTCTCCTTTAAATTATGCCGAAAGGCTTAAAGGTAATTTCCTGCTTATCCATGGGATGGGAGATGATAATGTACATTTTCAGAACTCGGTTGAATTAATGAATAAACTTATTGATAAAAATAAGCAGTTCCGGACAATGTTTTATCCCGGAAAAGATCACGGTATTTCGGGAGGGAATACTTCGATTCATTTATTTAAGCTGATGACCCAATACATACTGGAAAATTTATAATTCCGCATTATGACATACCTGTCCAAAATAACAAAAAATATAATGTATCATTAACCAATGGATTTATCCATTGGATTATTGATAAAAAAATATAACTAGATATGAACGGTTTTAACCGTTTTACAGGGCGATTGAAAATTAAACGTGAAAAAATCTGTCCAACACTTCTTGTTATTTAACTTACCATTTTTAATTCTATTTTGCACAGTGAGTCGGCCTTTTATTCGATTTAAAAGAGAGTTATTTTAAAATTTCTACATATTAAGATTTATGAAAATATATGGCTGATAAAAAATCAATTGAAGCATGGAAGCATCATCTGCAGGATGAAACCGACGCCGGATTTCTTTACAGGAAATTAGCGGATAAGGTAAACGATCCGAAAAAGAAAGATATTTATAATAAAATTGCTGCAATTGAAGACAAGCATGTTTCTGTATTCAAAGATTTATTGGAAAAAAACGGCGCTGCAGCAGGCAGACTGTCTCCTTCTGCACAGGCGAAATTTCTTAATTGGGCTTCGGATAAATTCGGCAATTGGATTTTACTTAAAGCATTAATGAATGAAGAAGCAGTGGGAGTAAAGTCATATCTGGATCTATATAAAAGAAGCGAAGACAAATCCACAAAAGCTGTTGTCCTTAATCTTGCAAAAGAAGAGGCCGGGCATGCTGCCAAGCTTATGGAGATCAAAGGAGTGCCGGGCGAACCTTGGCATAAATCGGAATCGGGAGGAATATTAAGGAATGTTGTATACGGATTCAATGACGGGCTGACTGCAAACTTCGGATTAATTGCCGGGGTAATCGGAGCAAGTGTCGCTCCGCATATTATTTTAATTTCCGGAGTTTCCGGAATGATTGCAGATTCATTATCTATGGGCTCTTCCGGTTACCTCGCCGCAATTAGTGAAAAAGAAGTTTACGATAATGAACGCAGGATGGAAAAAGAAGAAATTCTTCTGATGCCGGAATTGGAAACAGAGGAGCTGGCATTAATTTATGAATCAAAAGGTATGAATAAGGCAGATGCACATGCCATGGCTGTTGAGGTGATGAAGGATCCCAATCAAGCGCTGGAGGAAAAAGTCAGGGAAGAGCTTGGGATTTCGGAAAGAAGCTTAAGTCCTTTTAAAGAGGGCTGGATAACCGGTACTGCAACCGCTGCAGGCGCCCTAATTCCTGTATTTCCTTTTTTCTTCTTTCCTGCTTCTTCTGCAATGTGGATTTCCTTTATTATATCGATGCTTGCACATTTCGGAGTCGGTGCAGCCAGAAGTTTTTTCACGGGACGTGGAGTTTTCCGCAGCGGGTTCGATATGTTCATTGTAGGATTCGGCATCGCCGCAATCGGATATTTCATAGGGGAATTAATTTCAAGACTTATATAATTTCCGTAAATTTGTAAACATTTAATATTAAACAGGTAGCACAGATTATTAATCTGTGCTACGTTAGGCCCTTGCCCCGGTAGCTCAGCAGGATACCTGCCCGACTTGCCCGTTAGCAGGATGAGTCGGGCAAGGCGGGGAGCGACGGTTTCCTAAATATTTTTTAAAATGAAAAAATATTTTGTATATATATTAAAGAGTAAAATTCAAGAAATAACCTATGTTGGATATTCTGATAATATTCCAAGGAGATTAATAGAGCATAATTCCGGTAAATCTATATTTACAAGGAAATATAAACCATGAGATTTAATTTATAAATAAGAATTTCTTACAGAAGAAGCTATTAAAAGAGAAAAATATTTTAAAACTGCAGCAGGCAGAAGATTAATTAAAAAAATAATATCGCAATTACCTGCCCCGGTAGCTCAGCAGGATAGAGCGACGGTTTCCTAAACCGCAGGTCGGAGGTTCGAATCCTCTCCGGGGTACAATTTAGTACGAAGGTTCGAAAAAGTGTAATTTCCTGATTTCATGCGATCCCATTTTTCTGCTAATTGACCATCGGCTCTGAATTTAAAAATTATCTCTCCTTCAGATTTAGAATCGCTGCCAACTCCCGAAATAATTTTCTCAAAAATCAGCTGGTTTAACTTCCGTCGCTTATCAATATGGATTTGGTCAAAATTATTTATGTATTCTTCAAAAATTCTCTTTAAATCTTTTTTATTTATTTTTTGTTTTTCCGACCTCTCAATTTTCTATTGAATCCCTGCTAATTGCTGATTAATATTTTCTTCCTGGATTTCTAATTCTGTAAGTTTGTCAAGCAAGGCTTTTGGAAGCTTTTCAGTTGTACCTTGACTTATTACATTTACGATATTTGTTATCTCCTTTTTAAGGAGAGAGAGATTCTCATTTAAATTATCCCTATCGGAAATTAAGCTTCTCAAACTAAGAGCTGAGTTGTGGATTATTTGATTAAAAGTTGCTTCAAAGTAATCATCAGAATCAACCAAACTAACTATTAACTTTTGAATAAATGCTTCCAAATTTTCAGCCTTTAAATCTTTAGCTATGCACCTGACTTTAGTATCTTTATTTCTGGATGTACATCTGTAGAAATAATATTTTTTCCCCGAGGCATTGCATAATAGGAAGTAAAATGACTTTGGCAAAACCCGCATTCAATAAGTCCGGATAGGGTATGTG
>JBLNGL010000270.1:0-16714 GCA_050264735.1 Ignavibacteria bacterium
TGCCGTTCGGTGGTCCCTTGAGCTCGTGGGCCTTGTCCAACTGCATCATGTACGGATCGTTGCCGCACTCGGTGCCGGATTCGTCGTGGACATGGGCGTCTTTCATCGCGAAGATCGGATCGTAGAGCGGGCTGTGTCCCAGGTCGTATTCGTTGAGCTTTGCAAGTCTTGCTGGCTCTAAACGATCCTTCACATAGATGGGACAACAGTTGAGGGTGAGGACAAGATCCACCATTTCCGTGGCCTCCACCGCTTTGCCGAAGTCTAAAAGTTTGTCCATGCAGAACTGCTTAGCTTCACCATGCTTGCCGTCGAGCATTTCCTGCTGGTATTTCGTGAGTTGCATTTTACTTTTCATATTGATATTCCTTTCATTAATAGTTTTTAGTTTTTAACCTTTCTTACGTGTGATTGTGACAGTTGCCTTCTCACCAACCTCCGGGGCGTCGATCTCAACCCAGTCGCCGTCCTTGATGGTGGTGATCGGATCCTGATCCAGTTTGTCCACAGCGGGGATCTCACCGGCTATGGCACCGTTGATATCAATAAAATGGACTTCCTGGCAGATGAGGCCTGCAGGGCCATGCTTTGATACCTTGCACTTGTAATAGAGACTGAAGGCTCCGCTGGTCGAGCCGGCTGTTGTGGGATAAACGAAGATCTTGCCGGTAACGATTTTACCTTTTGTGTCGGCGCCTGGCGCCATTACCATACCGTCCTCGTTACCGACGTGGTTGAACGCCCAACCAATCCGCTGGCGGTTCACCATAGCTTCACCAGCCGCCTTACCTTTGGAGCGGGCGATACCTGTTAAAACGATTTTCTTTTCCATTGTTTTTTCTCCTTTTTAATTATTAAATGAGTTATCAGCTTATAACTAAACCATTGATTTAAGCCTTGATAGGTTTCAGATTTTATTTTCCATTTTCTGTCAGGCGCCCAGGACCGCCTTATGTATGTAATTATATAATTCAATATGTCGCTGCATAATTTTCTGAATTAAAGAGAGTTTATTCCGAACTCTCCACTGTCCGTGCGATGATCTCGGCCTGCTGCCCCGGCGACAGATCCACGAAGTATGCACAGTAGCCGGCAACCCTCACGACGAGATCCCTGTATTTTTCAGGATTTTTCTGCGCATCCAGCAGGGATTGTTTATTGAGTATGTTGAACTGTATGTGCGCATGTTTCTGACTGCTCCAGGCGCGGATAAGCTGCATGAGCCGGCGCGTACCTTCTTCTCCGGCCACGTTCGCCGGCGCCATCTTCATATTAAGAAGATCCTCGCGGTGCGTCTTGTAGATATGGCACGTTGCCCTGGCGATTGACTGCAGGGTCACCGTGGGCCCCTTGGTATCCATGCCGTGCGAAGGAACAATCCCGTCGGAAAGATATTCACCGGCCCGGCGGCCGTTTGGCGTGGCCATTGTCACTTTGCCGCAGGGATTGTGGAAGGTGATCGGAATGATACGCATGTTGGCACTCTGGCCATTCGGCCTGGGGTGCCTATGGGCATACTCCATAACGGTGCGCTGTATCTGGTAGCCGATATTGTCCACCCATTCGATTCCGTTGCCGTACTTGGGAGCATTGAGACACATCTGGCGAATGGCTTCCTTGCCCTCCCAGTTCTTCTCCAGTGCGTCAAGGAGCTGGTCCCATGTAAGTTTCTTCGTGTCATAAATCAGATGCTTTATAGCTGCCAGAGAATCGATACAGGTTGCAAATCCACCCAGCCCGTCAATGCAGGAGGCATCAAGTGCCCCTGGTATGTGATCGGCATGTGTGTGGAGGTCCCTGCCGTTCTCCATGCACAGGTCGTGCAGTGTGGAAGCCAGCGGAGCCGCTATATACTTGGGCTTTAATGCAGCCGCTATATAGTTCTGGATCATAATATTCTTGACTACGTTTTCTATTTGAAGCTTGAAAGCCTTCCACAAGTCATCGTAGGTTTTGAAGTTCCTCGGATCGCCCGTCTTCAGACCGAACTGCTCGTCCTTGTAAATCTTCATCGCACCGTTACGGAGGGTCATCTCCATGACTGCACCGTAATTGATGCCGGCATTGCCGGTCTTGTGGGTCTCTCGGTTGGGCAGGCGCGATTCCGAGCACCCCGACATGCCGTAATCCAGGGCTTCCTGCTTCATGATCCCGTTGCTCATGAACCACGGCACCTCGAACTCGTCGTTGATCAGTTTGGGCGATCCTTTGCCGTCCTTAATGGTCTCGGCGACGGCATGCAGGAACCTGTCGGGGGTATTAGCATGGATCCTGACCCCAAGTTCCGGGTAGCTGCTCTTAAGCGGCCGGGTCGATTCCAGGAGCACGTAAGAAAGCTCATTTGTGGCGTCGAAACCATCGGTGGTTTGACCACCTATGGTCACCGTTTCATGGTGGGAGAATCCCTCGCGGCCTTTTGCCGCGGATGGCGACATCTGCGACTCGATGCTCTGCATGATGTTAAGCCAGAGGCACTGGAACAATTCCTGGGCATCTTCCGGGGTAATTCGCCCTTCATCGATGTCTTTTTTGTATGTGGGAAAGAGATACTGGTCCATCCTACCATTATTGATTTGCCCACCTACCATCTCCTCCAGACGGGAGAAAAGCTGGGTGAACCACTGAGCCTGAATTGCCTCCCGGAAGTTGCGGGCAGGATTCTCAGGGACCCATGCACAGATTGCTGATATTTCCTCAAGTTCCTTTTTGCGCTTTGGATCTTTTTCACTTAATACCATTTTAGCTGCCAGTTCAGAGTAGCGCCTGGCAAAAAGAGATAGTGCATCACAGGTTATAATGGCAGCTTCGTAGAAAGGCTTCCTGAAGGCCAGGTCGCGCGGATCTTCCAGCGCGACTAACCTTGCCTGTGCCTCCTCACGAAGTCCCTTGCAGCCCTGCGTAATCATCTTCCCGAAGTCGAGGAACCAGTTCTGGGAATGGCGCATGGTTGAAGTAGAAACGATCACGAACGTCTGGGTGGTCCCGACATTATTGGGGTCTGAACCCCAGGTGAAGTGCCGGGTTTCAGGTGGAAGGGCCTTGATGAAATTAGGGGTAAAGTCCTTGCCATTCCAGTAAGGGAATAGGACCTCATCAATGATCTTCTTGTCTTCGTCGGTCACAGTAACAGCGTCAGGAGCTCCTGCCTTTTTGGCTTCAATGAAAGCTTTTGCTCCTTCCTGTATTATCGTACCGTCAAGCTCGGGATATACAAGCGAGTACTTTCCAAACCAGGTACAGGGACGTCCCACTATCAGTTCATCGTTGAAGATGGCGACCGACATGTTTTCGGCAATGTGCTGAAGGGCCTTGGCCCAGCGCCATACCAGCGGCTGGCCTTCTGTTGCCTTGAAGGACTCAGTGAAGTAGACTGCACGTTCCAGGGCCACGCGGGGCGGGCCATAGGAACGAATAGCTTCAAACATTCTAAGGACCCTGTCGGTCGCGGTTCCATGCAATATTTTGCTTCCGTTTTCGATAGCTTGTTCCTGTACAGATAATATCCTTTCCTTTACAGATAATACCTGCTCTTCAGTTGTCACACTCATATTTACCTCCTATAATTCTTTAATGTTCAATTAATTGATCATGTTGATCCGGACCATAAAGTCTTTGATAAGAATTCATTTTATGAAAAACCGAATTAGAGTTTTGCTTTTTAAATGACACCGGAAAATCTTTTCCCTGGAATAAACAATTCGTTATAAACTCACACTGAATTTTATCTTAACAGCAGCCTAAAGTAAATAGGCACTTAGTACTACTTTAAAGCGCAAGGCAGGAAGCTTAGACGGGGGGATTTCATTAATAGGTTATTGATATTTTGATTCCAAAACATTTGAGAAAAATTACTTACATTTGAGAATAAACGTCCGTATAATCAAAGTTTCCGAGCCGGAAGGGATTTGGTAAAATCATCATTTAATTAAAAATTTTTCTTATCTCATTTCATCCCCTAAATAGGAGGCAATGCCTCCGGCAATTTCTTCAGGATCAAATCCCTTTATAAAAATACCTGGCATACTTTCAAGAGGAGAAGTAAAATTTAACAGCGGGTCGGAACCATTTTTTTAGGATAAATGATGACTGTAATGAAAAGGCATAGTACTGTATTCATGATAATGCTTTGTATAAATGACTGAAAAAAAATCCAAATCATTTTTTAACAAGTCAGCCGCCGCGTCCAAAGGCTTCGTCGATTATTTTCCGGAGCCGGTTTAAAGTTTCGTTAGATGGAGGTTCGAAATCCTGCATCTCATAAACTCTCCCAAGAAATCCATACTTGCTTTCACCGAAACGCATATAAGGCAGAAGCTCATAATCAACAACATTTTTATAAGGCCGGATAAAATCGAGTACAAACCGTATATGTTCTTCATCATCATTTACACCAGGAATAAGAGGAGTGCGGGCTATGAAAGTTTTATCGGGGAATATCTCGTAAGCTTTTTTAAGATTTTCTAGGATCCTCGTATTATTAACTCCTGTCCACTTCTTATGCCGCTCCGGGTCAGTCACCTTAATATCATGCAATACCGTGTCGACATGCGGCAATATCTTCTCAATAAATGACCATGGGACATTACTTGCAGTCTCAATAGCCGTGTTGATACCTCGTTTATGAGCACCTGCCAGGAGTGCTTCTGAAAAATCGGGCTGGAGCTGGCATTCACCTCCGCTTAATGTCATGCCTCCGCCGGACTGGCTGTAGAAGGCGCCGTCTTTTTCTACTTCTTCAAGCACCTGATCAACTGTCATTTCCTGCCCAAATAAATAGAGGGCATTGGTCGGGCATACAGGAACACATTTGCCGCAGTTTGTACAGAGGTCCCAGTTAACCTGCACTTTATCGCGCGGAGCTTCTACAAATAAAGCTAATTCAGGACAGATATCTTTCAGGCACAGACCGCATTGTTTTTCGCCGATGCATAAATCGGGCTTATATGCAAGCTCAGGTTTAAGGTTGATACTCTCAGGGTTGGAGCACCACTTGCAGCGGAGTGAACAGCCTTTCAGAAAGACAGTAGTCCGGATGCCCGGTCCGTCGTGTGTTGAAAAATGCTGTATGTTAAGCACCAGTCCGGTAACAGTTTTTGCATCAAATTTTGTATCCATATTTTCTCCTCCTAGTTTCCAAGAGATATGCCTAGTGAATGTGCGATCTGTATGAATTCACTCTCTACCGGTACAGTTCTGTATTTATTAATTACCTCAGCCAAAGGAACGAACTTTAAATCGGGCGGCTGGAATACAACCATAGTGCCGTACAACTGTTTTTTAAGAGCCCGTACTGCACCGGCACCGTAACCCAGACCAAGCTGGATATCAGTCACTGTCGGTGTTCCGCCTCTTGCCAATTGGCCTAATACGAGCGGTGAAGTTTCAAGGTCTGTCAATCGCTGGATTTCAAGAGCTACTTCTGAAGAGATTCTGCCCGACCTTTCGATAACATAAGAACCGCCGTACTCTGCAGCTCCCGGAGAAAGAGCAGCTTTTATTTCTGAATCCACTGTTTTTTCTTTAATGGCAATTCCCGGCTTTGCGCCTTCGGCTACAACAACCAGCCCGCTGCGCCTGCCGTTAACCTTCTGTTTCAATTTGTCGGCAACTTTCTGAAGGTCGAAAGGTATTTCAGGTATGAGTACAGCATCTGCCAGGACAGCCAGTCCCGCCTGTAATGCAAGCCATCCGGAATGCTCACCCAGCACTTCGACTACCGCTATGCGTCCTGCAGATTGCGCCGCCTGTTTCGCTCTTGCAAGTATTGAAGCTACAAAACTTAAACTAGTGTTGAACCCGAAGGAGAGCATGGTGGCAGCCACATCATTTTCAACAGATACCGGTATGCAGATAGTTTTGAGTCCCTTCCTGTGGAGTTTCCAGAGAATATTCAAAGCCCTGGAACCAACCACAGAAATGACCGCATCGATCTTCTCCTTGTTTAAAGTTTCAAGCAGTTCACCGGACCTGTCGACTTCTTCGATAATATTATAACCATTAATTTCTCTCACATTAAAAGGATCGCTACGGGCTGCAGCACCAAGGATACTATGGTCAGAGCCTGAGAGACTTTCCACCAATTCAGGTGTGAGTTTTATAAGACCGCCATCGGAGTAACGGTCGCGGAATAGAAGTCCGTCATATCCGTCGCGGATACCGAGAACTTCCCATCCCAGTTCACTTGCCGTCCTGACAGTACCGGCGATAACGGCGTTGAGTCCAGGGATATAACCGCCGCCGAAATTTATTGCAATTCGTTTTACGGATGTATCCATATCATTAATTCCTTTCTATAAATTATTACAGAAAATCTCCGACCATTGCGGTATTGCCGCGGAATAAGTCCGCGTTACTGCTCCTGTTACGATTGCCGTTTTATCTCTTTGAGTTCCATGATCGGGGAGCCCTCTGCATATCCGGAATTTTGTAAAAACCAGATCCCTGCATCCTGTGCATGGATTTCAACAAAGGATGCATTTGACAAAATAAATATTTACGGAAGAATATTAATCTGTACGGTTCCATGGTATAAAGAAGATTTTTTGTACAGGTTTTTTCAATACTCTTTATTTTTTATTTTAACTTTTGAATTTATGATTTTAATCTCAGTCGTCAACCCGGGTATCATTTTTACTTAAATGGTTTCTTTACTGAAGCAGAATTTTAATACATCAATTATGGCTTCGCTGTCTACAGGTTTTCTAAAATATTCAAGGGCGCCGTATTCTTTTGCGCAAGCACGGGTTACCTGGTCATCATAAGCAGTTATAACTATCACCGGCAGTTTTATTTCTTTCTCTGCAAGATTTTTTAAAAGGGCACACCCGTTCATAACCGGCATATTCATATCCAGTATTAATAAATCTTTTTCGCCGGGCACATATGAGTTCAAAAACTCGACTGCACTTTTTAAAGTGGTGCTGCAGTATCCGGCAGATTTAAGCAGGATCATAAATCCATCTCTGACATACTGGTCATCATCAACGATATAAATCATAAAAATTTTTTTGGATTAAGACTTTACTGAAGTTATTCCTATTACTCTACTCAGTAAATAGGTACTTAGTACTATTCAAGGCTGCAAACCGGATAAAAATAATCTGCTGAAGTTTTAAATGGAAAATTATTTTCCGGATTCACCTGATTATATCCTTCATCCCCGTTTTGATGTCCTCTTTAAGTTATCCTATATAAGCGGAATCAAAACTCTTGAATTGAGCAAAGCTGATCAGCAAACTTAAAATGAATAATTTTTTCATAATGGTATCGCGGGATTAAACCAAAATAAAATTTAGAACTTATACTCAACATAGGCATTAAGTCCTGCATACAGTAAACGGTATTTAGTCTAATTCAGGATTCGGACATCTGATCAGGTTTAAAACAGCAGGATTAGTAGTTAACGGCAGCTCCTTTTATATTCAGTTTTTCGGCGATATAGATCATCTCTGCAACAGATTTTACACCGAGCTTTTCAGTGATTTTAATGCGGTGATTTTTCACAGTATGTTCGGAAATTCTCAATTCAAAAGCAATTTGTTTGTTCAGGGTTCCGGTAATTATATAAAGAAAAATTTCATATTCTCTTGCTGTAAGGGAATTAACAATTGATTTAAACTTTTCTAATTCATTTCTCTTTGCAACAAGCATGCTGCTTCTGCTCAGTGCCTCTTCAATAGCTCTTAATAAGTCCGTCTCATCAACAGGCTTTTGAAGAAAATTTAACGCCCCTTTCTTCAACGCCTCCACACTCATAGGTACATTGCCGTGTCCCGTGATAAAAATAACGGGGAGGCACTCAAATCTCCCTTCGATTTCTTCCTGCAGTTCGAGACCGGTTTTCCCGCCGAGGAAAACATCAAGCAGGATGCAGCCGGAGCCGCTGTGGTCATTATTCTCAAAAAATTCTTCTATGCTTTTAAAAGCTTTTACCGTATAACCTGAAGATTTGAGAAGCAGGGAAAGGCTTTGCCGTATTTCCTCCTCATCATCTATTATGAATAATATATAATCTTTCCTATTCATTCTTGCATATCTTTAAACTAAATGAAAATTCGGCACCCCCGTCGGGCTTATTTTCAGCCCAGATTTTACCCTCGTGATTCTCAATAATTGAACGGCAGATAGCCAGCCCGATTCCCGTCCCTTCCTTTGTGGAAGTTACAAAAGGTTTAAAAATATCCGGCTTGAGCGCTTCATCAATCCCTTCACCAAAATCCCGGACTGACACGGTTACATTTTCATGATTGACATGCTGGGTAAGAAATATTTTTTTGTTCTCAGTTTTCGATCTTTCAATTGATTGTGCTGCATTGAGAATTAAATTCAGGATAATCTGCTGTATCTGAATACGGACTGCAGACACATATGCAGTTCTTTCAGGTAATTCAATAATCAGCTGTTTATTGAATCTTACAGCTTCACTCCGGTAGACATCCGCCACTTCTTGGATTAGGGCATTGAGATCCACAATTTCCTTTTCCCGCTCTTCCTGTCTTAACATAGTTCTGATGCTGTTTAATATAGCAGCGGTTCTCTTATCGCCGTCAACAATTTTCTGCAGGATCTCCTTCAGCAGATCCGGAGTTCCTTGTCCGGAATTAATAAAACGGATAGCTGCCTGAGCATTGCTCAGTATTGCGGTTAAAGGCTGATTCAGCTCATGTGCAAGAGACGCGGTCAACTGACCGAGGCTTAAAATTCTGTCTTCATGAAGCAATTTTCTGTTCAGTGCCTCCGTCTCAAGCATCCTTCTGGCTACTGACTTTTGATGCCTGTTCATCCCGATCAGTTTAATAATTAGTATAGTTTGTAAAATCAGGAATACAAAAGCAGGACCGATGTACCATTTATATTCCTTTATAAAATTCTTTTCTTCAAACAGTATGGTACTTTCCGACGGGATTAAATCCGAATTTTCCAAATTCCAATGCTTTAATTCCCTCCAGTCAAAAATATATTCATAATAATCCTTATAATCCTTTGGCAGTTTTATAGAATTTGGATCTGCACCATTTAAAATTTTTACAGCAGCATCTCCGGCATAAAGCCCGACTTTATTAAAACTAAGAACAGGTCCTCCCAGAGCTCCATCTCCCATGCCTGTACTGGTGTATACAAAAACCGGCACATTTGCCTCTCTCCTGATTAACCTGACCGCCTCGGGATTGAAATAGGGAACTAACTTGGTGTCAAAACTAAAAGATGCAAGGAAAACAATACTTTCGGGAGAAATAAGCCGGAGTTTTTTTAAAACTTCGTCCATAGAAAGGTCGGTTAAAAATGTGATTTTTTTATTCCCGGGTATCTTTTTTGCCGCTTCTTTTGAAAAAGACATAATTATTTTATCAAAGGGGGATACGCCTGATACAAAATATATGGTAGATCTTTCAGGGAACAAGGATAAGGCATAGGTTATTGTTTTATCGGTATTGAATTCTAATGCCATGACAGCGGTTTGTTTATTTAAGCTTAAATTTAAATCATTTTTGGAGTCAGGAAAACTAAAGTCCAATGATATTACCGGTAGTTTCAATAGATATTCATCCGCATACTTTTTGACCGGATCAATAACGTTCATGCCGATGCAGATTAATAGATCAAGCTTTATATCTCTGTATTTTTGATTATATAAATCGAAGCGGGCTTTCGGATATTTTTCTGCCGGATAATTTTGTACTTCCAGGTACTCCGTATGCAGGGTATAAGATTCACCGAATTCTGCAGTAAGTTTTTGTCTTATTCCATCAAGAATAAAACGGTATCCAGGCTGATTCGGAGAAAGTGCGAAAAGAATGAGAATATTTTTCTGTTCTTTTAACTCCTGACGGTCACCCGACGAAATATTGACAATGATAAGAAACAGCAACAGAAATTTTTTCATCTTCTATGATGATTTTTTTTAATTACAGAATAATTGGAAATCCAAAACCGGCTGCAAATTGAAATCCTTTTATCTCGTAAACGTATTCCGTATAGTTAAATTGTCAGCCTGAATTAATTTTTATTAAAATCTCCGAAATAATTTTCAACTAAGGATTTTAATGATTCCATTGTATGATAAAATAAAGATTTCGTCAATCAGAAATCCCGTGCTGATTATTATTGTCCAAATTTCGGGAATTTCGGTTAAAAATAAACATTAAATAATTCAGCCCTTCTAAGGGCAGGACACCAAGAAGTTTGCCAGATATTATTGTTATGGATCAGAAAGATTTGCGGAATTACATGCATGTTTAATTTTGAATAGTTGTTATTTCATTAAATATAACGGATGGTTCTCATCATCTTTGATCCGGCACCCCCAGCTCCTTGTTAACCTCAATCTCAAATTTCTCCCGTTCTCCGGCAAGCCAGGGAATCCCTGTCCTGAGCAAAAACCTGGGATAAAACTCATAATAATGAAAACATTAATACGGCAATTGCTGTTCTTATTTTTAAGGATCATTTTTTTCTTACTTCATTATAATAATTATGATTTTGCCCTTTACGGTGTTGAATGCAATAAAGAAATATCCTAAAGAATCAACAAATATTAATATTCTAAAAATGTATAAGCTAAAGATAATTGCAGGGAGATAGTTTGATCATCATACCAAGATACAATATCACGTTAAAATAATAGTATATTCAACAAATTAGTATTTCAAATTTTCAAGGGTGAAATTGAAATAGCCTAAGGTGTAAAATGCTTATTTATATAATTAACCAGTTCCGAGCCATCAGATCTGGATGGAAATTTTACTTTCAGTTCTTCCGCATATTTTAAAGCAGGATTCTTCTCTCCCCGCTTAATATAAAAATCAGCTAAAGCATAAATAATATCAAATTCGTCCGGTGAAGAGGAGTAAGCTTTCCTTAGGGAAGATTCGGCTTTTTCTTTTTTGTTAAGATATTGATAAATCAATCCGAGGTTATAAAAAATTCTTGGATTCATATCAGCTTTTGATGCTGCTTTCTCAAGAACTTCGGCAGCTTCTTTGTACCGCTTTTGCTCGGCATATAACAGGCCGAGGTAATATTCACCCTGAGTATATTCCGAATGATTTTTAATTAGATCAATAAATAATTTCTCTGCTTCCTGCAGTTTTCCCTGGTTGTAGCAGAGCAGCGCAAGATTTGATTTTGCAGGGTAAAATAAGCTGTCCATTTTAATGGCATCTTTATAAAATCTCTCGGCATTTAAGTAATCACCTTCATTTGAGTAATAGTTGCCAAGATTGTATTTGCCTGTTGGAAAATCGGAAGTATACATTAAAGCATCAAGATATTCTTTTCTAACTCCGGTTAATATTATATACAGGCTGTCGCTGAAAAAATCTTTTTGGACAGCTGATAGTCTTTCAGCAGCAGCAAGCCGTACTATTTTTACAGGATCGTTAAGAAGAGGTTCTAAAGTATTAATAAAATTCATTGTATTATTTGAATTAAAAGAATTAATTGCAGCTTCCCTGATTATTGGTTCCGGACTATCCATCATCATCTTAATTGTTTCATCAGCTTCTTGAGTTTGATAAAAGGATAAATATTGTATTGCAGCTGCTCTTACAACTTCAGAGTAGAGATCATTTTTAATTAATCGTATCAGGCTTGTATCCGTATTTTCTTTTTGTAAATATCCGTCAGCTAAGATTGAAGCATATGTAAACTTTTTTCTTTCTCCATAATATTTTTTGATATAATCTTCCGACCATTGAAAGCTTTTATCCGCATGACAATCATTGCAGGCATTTGGGATGTTGTACTTAATCGAAATGTCAGGTCTTGGAATTCTGAAACTATGATCGCGTCTGTCATCAATTCCCATATAAAATCTTTTCTGCATATGACAATTTCTGCAAAGAACACCTTCTCCGACCGCCACTATTTCACCGAATCTGTTTTTAACCGGTTCACCTTTTTCGCTTGCATATTTATGAAAATGATGCTGGAAAGTATCATATTCTTCAGCACGGTGACATTGTGTACACAATGCATTGTCTTCGAATTTAAATTTTAAGCTGTGAGCATCATGGCAATCATTGCATCTCACCTCGTGCATATACATTTTACTTTGGGTGAATGAACCAAAGTTGTAAACCTCGTCAAGCATCTGTCCGTCTGAAAAATATAATGGGGGTGTTATTAATTGCGGACGGTATTTATTGTAAAACTCATTGCTTCTATGATCTTCAACTCCTAAAGATGTTCTCCTTGAATGACAAGGTGCACAGGCTTCCACATATTGTTTTGTAGTCTGGTTATTTGTCTTTAAAACCAAACCAAAATTTGAATCATATGATCTTGAACCTTCAGGAAGTTTTGCCCAATCTAAATGTTCTGAACCGGGACCGTGACAAGCTTCGCAGTTTACATTAATGTCGGACCAGGTTGTGTTGTAAGAATCTTTTTCCAGATTATAATTTTTTTGAAGATAAGTCGAATGACACTCAGCGCACATTCCATTCCAGTTCTGTGATTGGTTTGTCCAGTAGAACCAGCTTGAAGGTTTTAGTTCTTCAGATGAGTAAACCATTCCTGCCATGTCGAACCATCTTTTTTCATTGGTGTCCCAGGCAATCGGAAGGCATTGATATTTTCCGTTCGCGAACGGAATCAAATATTGCTGAAGCGGACGAACGCCGAATGTATAACTTACCTGGAATTCTTTCATCTCACCGCCGATACCTTCCGTGTAAATAAAAAACTTCCCATTACGTTTGTAGAATTTATGTTTCTTTCCTCTGAATTCTACTTCAACATTATTGAAATTTCCAAGAACGGTGGAATCATTTGCTGCAGCCATCGCGTTATCGTGATCAGATCCTTTCCAGAGTTCATATTCTCTTTGATGACAACTGATGCATTCTTTTCCGCCGACAAATTCCGCCTGCTTCTTTTCTTGAATTGATGTTTTATGCAGCAGTAATGAAAGAGGAATCATCAGAACTATTATCGATGTTGAAATAAAGCCGATTTTTTCCCAGATATTCATTTTGCAACTAAGCGTAGACTGCTTGTGATTTTTTAAATCTGTTCCGCGTCAATTTTGTACCGACATCAACTTTCACAATTCCATTTTCAATTTTTACCGGGAAGTAATCCAGCGCTTTCGGAGCAGGCGGATTCAGAACATCTCCATCAATACTGAACGAAGACGAATGACATGGGCAGACAAAACTTTTCTTACTTTCTTCCCAATTGATTGAGCAGCCGAGATGTGTGCATCGAATAGATAAAGCAATAAATCCGCCGTCTTCAAGTCTTGCTAAATAAAATCTTCCGCCTCTGAATGCGGTTACGCTATCCGGCTGAAATAAGTTTACATCTCCGGCATCAAAAATTTGTTTCGGTGTAAGTTGTCCTTTATCTTCTTTTCCGGAAAATAAGAATCCAAGAAAGACTCCTGCAAATTCGAGAGAAGCAATAATTCCCAAACCTTTCCAGAGCTTATTCAGAAACTCTCTTCTGCGTTGAATAAGGTTTACTGCCGAAACTATTTCTTGAACTTTTAATTTTTCCTGCTTTACTTTTTTCTTGTCTTTTTTTGATTTCATAGCTTACGGGTTCCAGGGGAAAGTTAACTGCATGTCCGCACCGCGGAAAAAGATCCCAATTAAAGTGAGAATAACAAAAGATGTTATTACGAACACAAACATCGTCTGGACAGTTTCAAGATAAGATAGACTGAATTTTCGCAATACGAATTTATAATATACCCAAAGTAAAAGTAAAACTACTAACAACGGAATTATTCCGTTGCTTAGGAAAGAATTTAACCAGGGTAACAGCGTTTCAAAATCAGGAAGGAATTCATTAATGAGAATAAGAATTATAGTGACGATTGAAGAATTGACTGCTGTAAACTTAGCAGCTTGTTTTGCTTTATCTGAATGAAACCAAAATCCGCTCGGCTCTTCATTTAGATTCGCAAATGGTAATGCAGCGAGTAAAACAATAATCGTGAGTGGAATAATGAATGCAGCTGCAAACGGATGAAAATGTAAAAGTAATTCCTGTATACCAGCAAAGTACCATGGAGCTTTTGTCGGATTCGGGCTAAAGTCAGGATTGGCTCTGACCAACAATGGAGCATTTAGAAAAACAGAAAAGACAAGCACAACTGCAATCAAAACCAAAGCAACTATAAATTCACGGTAAACTAAATTCGGATATGTTGGAACAATTTCAATTTGTTCATTAGAAGTTGGCAAAAAAATCCCTCCTGCTTTTCTAACACGCCAGAAATGATAAGCCATCAATAACAAAATTAATATTGGAAGTACAGCAGTATGAACATTATAAAATATTAGTAATGTATCGGCATTAACTTCATCTCCTCCTAAAATAAATTGTCTGATCCCGCTTCCGACAACCGGGAAGTATTCCAATAAGCTTGTGCCGACAGTAACTGCCCAATATGCAAGCTGGTCCCAAGGAAGAAGGTAGCCGGTGAAGTTTGAAAAAATAATCAAGATGAGTAAAAGCAAACCAATCAGCCAGTTTACTTTTCTTGAAGATTGAAAACCGCCGGTGAAGAAAACTCTGAGCAAGTGGAGAAATGCAATAATAACCAGAAATACGCCGCACCAGTGGTGAATGTTTCTAATCAGCTGACCGAACAGGACGTTGTTCTGTAAAATTAAAATTGAGTCGTAGGCTTTTTGCGGAAAAGGTTCATAATAAAAGCGAAGCATTATCCCGGTGATGAACTGAATGACGATAAGTAGCGCAGCCATTCCGCCAAGCCCGAAAGTACGGTTGAAAACTAAAGCTTCTTCTTTTATGGATTGCGGATGTAGATGAAGAAGTATTCCGGCAAAGCGTTTTGGTTTTTGGTTATTCTCTGGAACTTGCATTAAATCAATTGCGCAAAAAAGTAAAAATTGTTCCTAAAAAGTTAATGAAATAGTTTACAATTTTTACTTAATAAGGATAAATCTTCCAATCATTTTTAAAAAAAACAATGGCCACCGATCTTGTTTATAAAAATGCACTTCTCAGTTTCTCCACTTTTTGCCATAAAGCGATCACTGCATCACATCGGGAATCGAGAAATAAAAACAAAAACGGTTACTAAAAAGTTCCTAAAAATAGTTTTCGACTTTATTTAATAATCAGCGGTGCTTTCAAAGGTATATCGACCAGTGTTCCTGCAGGTATTTGAATATGATTTTTTTTACCTGCGCTTAACACAGCCAAACCTCCTGCGATTGCAGCTCCTTCACCAGATCCTCCAAAAGCTCCGCCAATTAGAGCACCGGCACCAACCATTTTTGCTGTGTTGCCCTTGCCGCCTTCAACTCCGATTGGATCAGTAACTATTGGAGTTAATTGACCATTTACTATAATATCGGTGAACTGGAATGTAAGTTTTGATCCGCCAAGCACTTTACCGCCGCGGCACTCTATGACTTTACCATATACCGATGATCCTTTTGGAGATATCAATTTCCCATCATAAATAAAGTCAACTTCCAATATTGCACTGAAAGTGGAACCGGCAGGATTTTTAGCTGTGCTTATCGGTTTATCCAAATTGACCATCAATTTTGTACCGGCAGGTACGGTTAATGTGCTGGGAGCTGTTGTAGCAGTTGTGGTTGGTACAGCAGTCGAATCTTTAACTTTTATTGAATCCGTTTGAGATAATGTTAAAGATTGAAGTCCGAGGAGAAAAATGCAAATCAGCGTAAAGTTTATTTTGCACAACATAATATTTACCTTTTAGTTAATAATTAAAATAGAATTTCATTTAATACCTGAACTCTAAAACTTTGAATTAAGCACTATGCTGTTTGAATAAAAAGTTATCAGCTTCAATTAAATCATTCAGAAATAACTTTCTGATTAAATGTAATAATCAACAGTTCGTTAGATTTTTTATTATGCCGTTTTATCATTACAGCTTAAATATATAAGCCAGCCTCGCTCCGAAATAACTAAGCTGGTTTATATAGACAAAGCCTGCTGAAATATCCACGGCTCCTGTTTCACTTGTTTTTACTTCGTAACCAAAATTAACATTACCTGCAAACTCGGTTGTAGAAGCTGAAACTTCACCTAAAAGTAAAGTAGTTTTAGCAGTAACAAATTCTACACCGAGAAGAGCTGCGATATACCAATCCAGTTCAGGAGAAAGATAAAATTTTGCACCTGCAACTAAGGGTACCATTGTCCAGCTAGATTCTTCTGAATCTCCGCCGAAGTATGTATAGCCGCTGTAAATGACTCCGGCAATATTTCTTTCTAACGGAAATTCATAAGAAACCGAACCACCATAGCCAACACTGGCAAAATCAGCCCAGTCACCTACAGGAAAGTACACATTACCGCCAAGACTTAACCCCTGACGTTGTGCAAAGAGAGAAATTGATGCAGTCATTACTATGATAAAAAGGAAATATAACTTTTTCATAATGAACTCCCTTATGAATTGTTTTTAATTTTGTGCAATAATGATTTTGAAATTTTATTGCTGAAAAGACGCATTACTTTTAGTTTTATATTATTATTTCTGAATTTTTAATTAAAAAACAACGGCCATCAAATTGATGACCGTTTATTTAATTATAATGAATAAATTATTTTTTCCTGTCAATTGTTACATATTCAATTTTACCATTGAATTTAGATGAGGACCCGTAATCAGCGACATGTGTACCGTCATCAATCCCTATATCTGCCAAATCATCAACAGAAAAAATACCCGGTTGAGTTTTTTCGATTCTCTTTT
>JBLNGL010000271.1:0-9330 GCA_050264735.1 Ignavibacteria bacterium
GGAGATAGTTTCGAGAGGAGATTTAAAATCTGCTGCTGAATTTCTTCCTTGGATTTAGGAAAGGAAATATTGATCAGCAGAATAAAGAACAAAATCGATCTGTTTATCATCGTAAATAAAATCTAATCAGGTTTATAATTTTTATTATTATCTTTCATTCCAAAGATAAAATAAATTTTTATTAAAATTCCGAATAAATTATGGACCTTCCTGGATAAATTATTTCATTTACATCGACAAATAGCAAATTTGAAAATGGGAAAACAAAAAACTCTTTTAAAAGCATATGAGAATCTTGAATTTTTAAATTCCGCTGAAGCAAGAATAATAAGAATGCTTTCGGAATTTCTTGAACCTCAAAGTAAATTCAGGAAGCATAAAATTATAGATACTATTGTTTTTTTCGGATCGGCAAGATTAAAATCGAGAAAGGAAGCATTAAAAGATTATAACTCTTTCAAAACAATTAATCCGAAATCCACTTCAAAGCTTGCCGAGAGTTTGAGAGCCGCGCAGACAATGGTTGAGATGTCGAAGTATTATGAGGATGCTGTTGAGCTTTCAAGAAGATTGACGGAATGGTCGCTTAGTTTGAAAACTGCAGTAAACAGATTTATTATCTGCACGGGCGGAGGTCCGGGGATTATGGAGGCGGCAAATAAAGGAGCTACTCTTGCAGGCGGCTATTCAATAGGATTAAATATAAGTATACCATTTGAGCAGTTTATAAATAAATTTGTAAGTTCCGAGTTAAGTTTTGAATTTCACTACTTCTTCATGAGGAAGTTCTGGTTTGCTTACCTGGCGAAATCTCTGGTAGTATTTCCCGGCGGTTTCGGAACTATGGATGAATTTTTTGAGCTGCTTACCTTAATCCAGACGGGAAAAATAAAAAAGAAGCTTCTGCTAATTGTTTACGATGAAAAGTACTGGAACAATATTATTAATTTTGAAGGCCTTATAAATAACGGCGTAATATCGAGAGCCGATATGAACAACTTCAGCTTCTGCAATTCCATAGAGGAAGCTTTCATAAAAATAAGGACACACTTTGAGAAACATTACTTGACCGAAAAGATGAGCGGGAACACTGAACTTAGCCTGCATTAAAAAAAAGCCTCTGACGATGCAGAGGCTTAACTTTTGACAGGCATGATTAAAAAAGATTATTCAATATTATCAACTCTGTGAGCGCGTCTGGCTGCTTTCATTTTTTCCATTCTCTTTTTTATCGAAGGTTTAATGAAAAATGTTCTTTTCTTATACTCTTTAAGGATACCTGACCTTTCATATTTTTTCTTGAATCTTTTTAGAGCTTTGTCAATGGATTCATTTTCGCCAACGTTAATACCGACCAAACTATCACCTCGCTTTACTGCCTGCCGGTAGGCAAGATTTTAAATAATAAATGATTCGATTAATTTTCTTAATCCGGATTTCTGAAACTCAACGGCAATGGAACTTTTACCGTTTGATAAAACTTCTTTGGAAACTACTTTCCCGAAATCATTCCAGTTTTCATGATAAATGGATTCTCCCACGGAAAATGATTTTGCAGGAGAATATACCGTGCAATTTTCATTTTCAATTCCTTCCAGGGAAGGTTTGGAAACCTTAATATCTTCTGCAACATTGATGATCATAGTCTGTTTGCATTTTTTGCATTTTGCCCATCTTTTATTTTCAGGTTCCGTCCCTGAAACTTCGCCGGCTAATTCCATTTTTGTTACCGTGTTGCAGATGCTGCAAAATGCTTCAACGTTTTTTATTCGTGCCATTAATTCCTAAATAATTTATTTGCGGACTTATAAAATATTAAACTATTCCCCTATAATCAAGAATAATCAATATTTAGAACCTCTTTGATTTTTAAAAACCTCTTTTTTTAATTTAATTAAATGTTGCTTATCAGATATAGGTAAGATGTTCCGATTGGATTTTTCTTTATAATTCAACTAATTTAGATGAATTTTCTAGTTTATAATCAATCCGTTTTTAATATCTCCGGTTGAATTTTCAACATTGTAAAGAAATCCGTTAATGATTAAATATTTAACTTTTCCATCTTTCTTAATTACAAAATCTGCCGGCCCTTCGATTTCAATTTTCTCTTTTGCATCAGTCTTTTCATTGATTACAATATTTATCGGAAGCTTGGAATATTCCGGAATAGAATTTTTTGAAGCTTTTAATTGAACTGCGGTAAACCCCTGGTTATAAAGTTCTTTAAAATTAATTTTTTCTATTTGGGATAACGAATCAAAAACTTTTTCATAAATCCTTCCTGGGACCAGGTCCATCCCTGAGAAATCATAATCTTCATAACCGAAGAAAACGGAAAGGTCGCCCGCATCTTCAACATAAGAGCTGTAATAAAAATTTTTCCCTGTATCGGCATTTATCTCTTCCCGGTTAATTCCTAAATCGAGCAGAAATTCGGTGCCTTTTGACTTAAATTTTAAATTCCGGATTATAAGATCTAACAGCCATTCCTCATTGTTCGGAATGCTTTCATATGTTTCGAGTGATTCGTCTGAATAATTTTTTTCGGCTATGCTTTTAAAAGAACTTACCAGCGCAATAAAGTTCAGCTTCCTAATGAACTGTTTTTCGGGATCGCCTTTCCATCCCCCCGATTCAATCAGGATTGTGCTTGTTCCCCATCTTTGAAAGTTGTCCCCGAATGCGCGCGGCTCAAAGTCGTCGCTGTATTTTGCTATATGACCGGGTATAAAGCTTGAAAGTATTTTGAACAATTGTGAAGTAAGCTTCATTGCTTTTTCCCTGACATTGTCAATTGTTTTTTCACTGTTGATGGAGGGAGCTAGAAAGGAGAGAGCAGCGGATTTAAAAGAATTCCCTGCCGAATACCTTGTACTCTGGTCATGCAGGTTAAACCCGAATTCCGCTTTGAGGCTGTCGAAAGTGTTTTTTAAAATTCTTGCTTCAGGCATCTGCTGCCTGACTGCATCCCTGTTTAGGTCCAGATTAAAAATGTTTCTCCGCTGATAAATTTCCGCACCATCCGGATTTACCATCGGCATAAAATAAAGAGTCACATTTTCAAGCAGTTTCTTCTTAAAGTCTGAATATCTCGAATTATCGGAAAAGAAATTAAATATATCAAAGATAGCCATGGTTGCCGTCGGTTCGTCCCCGTGCATTTGAGACCAGAGAAATATTTTTCTTTCTCCGGAACCGATAGAAATTAAAAAAATGTCGCGTCCCTCTGCCGATTCCCCTGCTTTTTTAACCTGGAAGAGATTTTTATTTAATTTTTCGATTATCGGCAGAAGATCCGAATGCTTAAACCTTTTGTGAGTGATTGATTTCTCCTTAAAATTTTCATAATCATAGTACAGCCGGTTTGCAAAATCAAGATCTTGTGCCATGTCTATCCTGCTAATTATTAAAATAATTATAATTATTATTAACATTTTTTATTCTAATTTAATTATAACCTGATTTATTTACTAAGCTCTTGGATTAAAAAGGAGAAATTATGGGTACATCGACTTTGAAAATCGGATCTGAAATTCCTGCATTTGCTCTGAAGGGTGTGGATTCGAAAGAGTACACTTTGGATTCTTTTAACGATAAAAAGGTCTTAATTATAATTTTCAGCTGCAATCATTGTCCGTATGTACAGGCATATGAAGAAAGGATTCAAGCTGTTCAGAATGATTATGCAGGTAAAGGAGTTCAGGTGGCAGCAATAAATTCTAATGATGATTCATTGTATGCCGAAGATTCTTTCGATGGGATGATAAAGAGAGCAAAGGAAAAGCAGTTCAATTTTCCTTATTTGAGAGATGAAGACCAGGCTGCAGCAAAAGCATTTGATGCTTCGCATACTCCCGAAATATTTTTATTTGACCGGGAAAGAAAACTTGCTTATCACGGGAAGATAGATGATAACTGGCAGTTTCCGGAAAAAGTAAAGAGTAAATATTTAAGAAATGCTTTGGATGAGCTTCTCAGCGGAAAAGAAATTTCTATTCCCGAAACTTTTTCGATAGGATGTACGATCAAGTGGAAAGATAATTTTCAAGTAAGCGGATAGACGGATTCAATTTAATACATAAATCCGAAATTCAAAGTTAAAAAGATTCCTCCCAGATCTTTTCTATGTTTTCCGTTAAGTGTCTCCACACCTTCATCCATAATATGGATTACATAATATCTCAGATTTATTCCGATTAGGCTTGATTTATCAAGACCGAAATTAGCGCCAAAGCCGGCATAGCCTCCTATTGCATAATTAGCATGAGCTTTCGCGAATGCATCAAAATATTCTTTGTCATACGGAGTTGTAAAAACAATAGAGGGTCCTATTCCTAAATTTAAATAGGGCCGCAGATTGTCGTAAACTATTCCTTCAAATAGCCTGTACTGTATTCCTAAGTTTAAGGGGACTAAAAATACTCTGTTTTTTTTACCAAACACCGGTATAGGCCGCCCGAATATATCATAATAATCAAATTCCTGTTCATCTTTTGACTCAGAAATTGATAGATCACCAAAGAGAGTAATTTTCTGCGAAATTTCTCTTCTGTAGAATGTTCCCAGGCCTACCCCTCCTTCACTGAACATAATATCAATTCCTAAAGCATTATCAGGAAATTCTTCAGGTTTTTTATCAGGAGCTAATTCCCCGATTTCCTGAGGATTTGAATTGAAGAAAGGAATTATTAATAGTAAAATAAAGATCAGCTTTTTCATATTGATTTTATTTTAGTTTAAAAAATACAAAAGTATAAATGAAATTCAACTAATTAATTCATCATGCGGGCGTCTTAACACAAAAAATTTGTTATTTTATGCAGTCTATTCGCAGATTAATGGATTTAGTAATGAAATGTTTAAATAAAACGGCTTTTTAAATGATTTTGACTAAATCAAAGATAGATTCCATTGACATAGATTCAAGGATAAATGCAAAAATTTCAGCAGGGAAGCTGGATGAACTGCTGCTTATTGTACCGACTAATAGAAAGCAGAGAAGTTTAAAGAAAGAAATTATTAACCGCTCTCCGAAGGGTGCCGCCGGTAAAATAAATATTGATACAATCGGAACCTTTGCAGAAAAACTTTTATTTCTCAAAGCTTCCGCGGGAAAGATCTTAAGTGAAGCAGCTTCTTCAATTTTACTAAAACAGTGCTTCTACGAATTACTAAATGCCGGCAGGATAAAATATTTCTCTAATTATAAGAATGAAATTCCGGTCGGCACGCTCAGCAGGATTATGAATGTAATTGCGGAATATAAAAAGCATGGAATTTCTCCCGATCATTTGAGAGAAGAAACCCGGGTGATCCGGGGTTCCGAGAAATTTAAGGCAGATGATATTGCGAATATTTATGAAGAATATAAGTCGAGGTGCCGGGAATTGTCCGTCAGCGATATCGGAGACGTTTACTTTGAATTGAATAATATTCCGCTGAATAAATTCGGAGAGAATTTCCGCGAATTATTCCCTGACGTAAATTTAGTAGTAATCAGCGGCTTCGATGAGTTTACCATTCCTGAAGTTGAAATAATAAATTCCGCTGCCGGCATAGAAGGTTTGAACCTGTTCATCTCTTTTGACTACTTCGGGAAAAATCCCTTGATTTTTTCCCACCTTGATAAATGCTACAATGATTTCATTTCGAGAGGCTTTTTTGAAGTAAAAGATGAATCCGATATCGGGAATTCCTTTAAATATTTTTTAATGAAGCATTTATTTTCTTTTTCAATTGGTCAAGTGGAGAAAAAAAATTTCAATGATGACGGAGAAAATTTTTTTATAAAGATTAAAGCATTGTCCAGACAAAATGAAATTGAATTAATTGCCAAAGAGATAAAATCACTTATTTGTGAAAAACACGCCGAACCCAGCAGTATTTGCGTCGCATTTAATCTCATCCATGGCTATTCCCCGGTAATCAGAGACATTTTTTCTTCATATGGACTTCCTTTCAATCTTACCGACAGACTTTCTTTAAGCACTTCGCAGCCGGTAATTTCAATATTGAATTTCCTGGAAATTTTAGAGAATGATTTTTATTATAAAAATATTTTCAGAGCGCTCAGCGGGGGATATTTATCAATTGAAGAAATTAATTTATCCTCCCTTCTGAAAGCTTCGATTGATTTGAAAATAATTTCCGGATATGAACATTGGAAGCAAACCCTTAAAGATGCGCTCCTCTTAAACCGGGAAGAAGAAGCTAATTCAGAAAACCGGGAATACCTGAAAAAGATCTACAGCAATGCACTGCAGGATATTGAAAAGCTCTACCGCTATTTAAAACCCTTTGATAAAAAAATGACTTTGATTGAATTTTATGATAAGCTGACTGAGCTTGTTTTCAAAATGGAGCTGCCATCGGTTTTAATCAATAATTCGGGAAACGGCATTGAAGAAAATATAAAAAGTCTGTCGGTTTTCCTGGATACTTTAAAGGAAATTGTCTCGCTTCTTGAAAAAGAATACGGTAAAGAGAGCAGGTTCTCCCTGAAGTTCTTTTTAAACAACATCAGAACCATGATGACTTCAGCCAGATATAATATTTCTGAGAAGCCGGGATACGGCGTGCAGGTTACGACAATAAATGAGATACGGGGACTTGAGTTTGATTACTTATTTATCTCGGGCCTCTGCGACGGAGATTTTCCTGCAAGATATACTCCCGAGATCTTTTTCTCCGGGTCTGTGCGCGCAAGAAGAAACGAAATAAATCATCAGATTGAGGAAAGATACCGCTTTTATCAGGCTCTTTGCTGCTGGAGAAAAAAGCTGTACCTTACCTCTCCCAAACAGGATGAAAGGAAAGAACTGGTTGAGTCAAATTTCTTAGCTGAATTTGAGAGATTATTTCTGCCGGAGATCAAGACAGCGAATGATTATTCCGATAGAATTTATTCAAAGGAAGAACTTTTAATTTATACGGGAGAAAAGGGTACGGATTCCTTAAGAAAGGTATTTAGCGGGAGTGAATCCGAATTGAGTATTGTGCAGATTGATAAATCTATTAATATCGATAAAATTAGGAGAGAGTTGCCATTCGGAGATTCCGAGTATACCGGCAGCATATACAAGCAGCTTTCTCCATTAGCAAAACAAGAGATAGATGGCCTGAAAGAGAAAGAATATTCTATATCGCAGCTGGAAACTTATGCGAAATGTCCTTACCGTTATTTTGCTCAGAGAATATTAATGCTTAAGGAAGTTGAGGAGCCTACTGAAGAAATTGAGGCAATTGAGATGGGAAGCATTCTTCATAAGATTTTATATGAATTTTATAAAGAATTGAGAAACAGAAAAATCGTTTTGAATAAAGCAGACAAAAAGGAGCTTGAGGAAGCTGAAGTATTAATATTCGCTGTTGCGGAAAAGAATATAGAAAAAGCAAATTTCAGGTCGCCTGTTGCTTTTTTTGAAAAAGAAAAAATTTTAGGAATAAACGGGGATAGAAAGAATTCAATATTGTACAAATTTTTGGAAGAAGAAAAAAAATCTCCGGAGGGGTTTGTACCTGAGTTTCTCGAGGTTGTCTTCAGAAGCCAAGGAAACGAAGAAACTGCATCGGAAGAATCCTGGCTCAATAAAAATATTAAAATACGGGGTAAAATAGACAGAATTGATGTAGATAAAACAGGAAAATCCTTAAAAGTGATGGATTACAAGCTTAACGGCAGGAAGCCCACTGTCGAAGAACTGCTGAACGGCAAATCCCTGCAGCTGCCTCTTTATTTATTCGCTGCAAAACATCTAATAAATGCTCAATTATATAAAGACTACAATTCTGAAGCTGGAATTTATTCCTTGAAGTTCAGGGAAGGAAAATTCGGGTATTCCGAAATTAAAGCCCGGACTGCAGATGAACTTGTAAAAATATGCCTGGATGCAATTGAGAGATATATTGAGGATATTAATAAAGGGCAGTTTCACTTGTCCAGTCTTGAGGATAGAGAAAGTAAAATCTGCAGGTTCTGCAGTTTTAAACCTATCTGCAGGATAAAGGAAATAAATTGAAACAATTGTTTTTCTAATATTGGGATTATTCTCTTCTAAAGTACATTTGAGCAGATGTGAATCTAATCTCCCGGAACTTGACAACATAAATTAATTTTTTTAATTTTTCACCTGCCACTGAGAGACCGGTGGTAATTTTTTTTTAAAAAGATAAAAATCATAAAGAGACGTGAGCATTATGACTGAAACGAATTTTGTATACCTTACCAAGGAAAGGCTTTTAGAGCTCGAAAAAGAGCTGCATGAGCTGAAAACAAACGGGAGAAAGGAAATTGCCTCGAAGATTGCCGAAGCAAGATCACACGGAGACCTCTCGGAGAATGCAGAATATGATGCGGCAAAAGAGGAACAAGGTCTTTTTGAATTGAAAATAAGCAAATTGGAAAATATTCTTTCTCGCGCACGTTTGATTGATTCTTCTCAATTCCGCGACGGCGAAGTACACATACTATCCAGCGTAAGAATTCGAAATCTCAAGAACGAAAAAATATTTGAATATATGCTCGTCTCACCAGAAGAGGCTGATTTTCAGGCGGGAAAAATTTCGGTTACGTCACCGGTAGGGCAAGGCTTATTAGGTGCAAAAGAGGGACAGAAGGTAACTGTAAAAGCTCCGGCAGGCGTTATGGAGTTTGAAATTTTATCAATAAAATAATTTATACCTGAATATTCCATTTGACAGATGAATCTTACATACAACTTGCAATAGAAATTGCAAAGAAGGGGACAGGTAGTGTCAGCCCGAATCCTCTCGTCGGCTGTGTAATTGTTAAAAATAATAAAATTATCGGGGCAGGCTATCATCAGAAATACGGGGGGAACCATGCCGAGATAAATGCAATAAATGATGCAAAAGAAAATGTTGAAGGATCAACTTTATACATTAATCTTGAACCATGCAGTCATCACGGGAAGACCCCTCCCTGTGTTAACAGGATCATTGAAAAGAAAATAAAAAAAGTTGTAATCGGAACTCTCGATATGAATCCGCTTGTGAGCGGTATGGGGATTAAAAAACTTAAGTCTGCGGGAATCGACGTAAAAGTCGGAGTGCTTGAAAATGAATGCATCAGCCTGAATAAATTCTTTTTCAAATTTATTACAAAAAAAGTTCCTTACGTTACATTGAAAGCAGCGCAGACCGTAGACGGACGTATAGCCGGTAAAGACGGCGAGTCGAAGTGGATTTCTTCTCTCACAGCTAGAAAATATGTACACGGTTTAAGAGGGAAATATGATGCCTTGCTAGTCGGTGCCGGTACTGTTATAAAAGATGATCCGCAGCTTACGGTAAGATTAACTGAAGGGA
>JBLNGL010000272.1:0-2906 GCA_050264735.1 Ignavibacteria bacterium
TGCCTCCAAGCGATAAATATATACCCCGCTTGGCAAATTTGAACCATCGAATCTTGCAGAATGATTACCAGAAATCTGATATTCTTTAATAAGTGTTTTTAATTCTCTTCCGAGTACATCATAAAGTTTTAAAGATACAAATGAACCCATTGGCAAATAATATGTAATGTTTGTGGTTGGATTGAACGGATTTGGATAATTTTGATAAAGACAGTAATCTCTTGGAGTGCCTGTTCCGGGTATGTCGACATCAGTAATGATTTCTGAAAGAGGACGGTACCATATATTAGAGCCGTTTGTCCCCGCTGCGAGATTTTCGCCGCAAATGGCAAGAGCGTAGATGTCATAGTCCGGGAACCCGTGATTAATATTGTTCCATACGGAACCATTATTTGTAGTTAGAAAAAGATGCTTGGAATATCCCCCTGCAAAAACTTTTCCGGGCAGAGATGGATCGGCTGCAAATGCACAGACATATGTGTGCCTGATTCCTGTATTTACCGGATTCCAGCTTTCGCCGTTATTGGTTGTAAGAAAAACACCGTCAGTGGTCCCCGCAAAAAGATTGCTGCCGCTGAAAGTGAGTGTTGTAATTAATGTATCTGTCAATCCTGAATTAACAGCTGTCCAGGTTGTACAGTTATCGGCTGATTTAAATACTCCGTGGTATGTAGTCCAGGCATAGAAGACATTTGTTGAGTCAGGATGGGGAATCATATTGGTAATATATTCATTAGGAATTCCGGTGCTGACAAAAGTCCAGCTTGCTCCGTTGTTGCTGGATGAAAAAATGCTGTCATACGACAAAATGTATAGATTTTCACCATTAAATATCATTGAATATGGAATTTTAATAGGCGAATTAATGGAGCTCCAGTTTATGCCGTTATTAGTTGTGACGAATAATAAATTTTCGCCGGTTAATGCAAATAAATTCGAGTCTTTAATAGTTAAGGAATAAACCGAAGAATTTGGCAGCCCTGCAGGCATCCAGGTCATACCGTTGTCCTTCGAAAGAAATACTCCGGCATTAGTACCTGCAAAAAGACTCGAATCACTGCGTGCAAAATCGACTTGCATGCCGTACGGCCGCCCGGTCAGGCTGCTCCAGCCTGCACCATTATTTGTCGAAAGGAATATGCCGGCGCTGGCACTTACGAAAATATTATTATCTTTAATTACAATGGAGTAGACATTCGTTGGCAGCTTTCCATCTATCCAGCTTGTACCATTATTTGTAGTGAGAAAAAATCCCTCACTGCTCCCTGCATATAGTACCGAATCTTTGAAAGCAAAGGCCTTGACAGCTTTGTCTGACAATCCTATTGAAATCCAGTTCTCACCATTGTCTGTTGAGCGGAAGACGCCTGATGTGGTGCCTGCATATAAATTGCTGCCGTCTGAAGCAAGAGAAATAACACTAACGTCAGTGATTCCGGTGTTCGCCGAATCCCAGCTCATTCCATTATCTGCAGATACAAAAACTCCTCCGTTAGTTCCCGCAAAGAGATTCGTTCCTTTAAACAGCAGAGAATTGACAATCGTGTCGCCTAATCCTGAATTCCTGGCGGTCCAATCAGCTCCGTTATTTGTTGAAAGAAAGACTCCATTAAGTGTGCCGGCAAAGAGATTCCCGGCTGAATCAGGACTGATAATTATAGTACCGACATATGTGGATACCGGCAATCCATTGCTGCTCATATTCCAGTTTACTCCATTATCAGTGGATAGTCGAATACCGGAGGTGGTACCTGCAAAAAAAATGCTGTCTTTGATGGCTAGCGAAACGGAAATACCAGCTCTTGGAAATATTTTACCAACTGATGTCCATGTTGCACCATTATCGGTAGAAAGAATTAAACCTTCAACGGGGTCAACAGCATATACATTTTCACCCTTAATGGCGAGAGGGCATGTCGTATTATTATATGGCCCGTGTGCCTGTACCCATTGAGCTTTCATTATATCGGAACTAATAGATAATATAAAAACTAAAATAACCGGGTATATAAAAGTTTTGTTCATTTTTTCTTCCTTCTGTTTTTAAAATTAAATTTACATTTCCAGGCGGCCGTGCAGTCATGCTCTCATGCATCCATGCAATTTTTTTAATCTTTTATTTTGTCCGCTAGGGATCCCGCTCTGCGGGCTTCTTTCAATTTTTAAATCTTTTAATTTTTCAATCTTTCTAGTCCATCATCCATCAAACATCATCCATCAAACCTCTTTACAGCTTCGCTCCGTCAGCCACAAAACCGGTGATTGACGCAGCAATATTTATGCACAAATACATCAATACGGAATAGACAGACTGAACCTTTAAACGCAGTTCTGCTCGTCTTAAAATCGTTGTTTTTTATATAAGTACTTATCCGGCAATGCCTATCCCGCTTTATTTCCAGCATTACCCCCGCCGTTTCTCCGAAGTTAGTAGGGGAGTAAATATTTGAACTATAAAATAGCTTTTCATAGCTAAATAAGCAATTTATTTTATTGGGGAGAATTGCATGCGGGGGAGGAGGCCCGGATGCAGGATTCTGGATACAGGAAGCAGGATACTCAATAAAAAGTTGTCAGTTTAGAATTATTTAACGCAAAAGGTGCAAAGTAAACTCAAAGTAAGCAGCACCACCGATTGGATGTATGCTCAATGTAACTTGAACCTGAACTTGAACCTGAACTCTCTCTCTCCCATCCATTCACCCAATCATCTTTCCGAATAAATGATTGCTGACTCTTTCCTGCTTTATCCCGCATCCAGTATCCCGCATCCAGTATCTTGCATCGTCCTTTTTCTCAACGTAAAAAAACCCCGCCAACATCTTTGTCAACGGTGTTACGGGCATGAATCTGCATTGCTCTTCCAACACGGATTTTCTGCCGGCTTTTTATTTGCCGGCGAACCT
>JBLNGL010000273.1:0-3866 GCA_050264735.1 Ignavibacteria bacterium
TTCCGCTAGCCCAGGGAATTAAATTCGAAATTTAATTTGAGATCTTATCTACCCGATTTAAATATAAGAATCCAATGAATAATTCTTCCTCGATTCTACGGATTTGATTTAAAGAAATAAGTGCAGCCCGCCATTAAAATCTAAATCTGCCATGAATATTGTACATTAAATTATCTTGTTTTTAAAAAGCTTGAAATAATTACCTTCCTTTAGACTTCATACCTAAGTTTGATATTATTTCTTTTCTTTGTATGAATTTATTTTACTTGATCTTAGATCACAAGAGTCCTTCTAGAAACTAATTTTTTAGAAGTTGGTATAATAATTGTTGTTTTAGTACTGGAAAGTAAGAATTAAGTAAAAAGGTAAGATCGCTCATTGAGGCTGTATGAAAGGATTGAATTTAAATACGTTTATTTCACAGGATGCTGATTTTGAACTGAACCAATATAAAGTTTTAGGCGGGTTGAAAGAGTATATGCATGAATTCAACAAGAAGAGATTGTATCCGGCATTTTCCGATCTTGTAGCTTTGGTAAATCAGCTTCAGGATATCAGGAACCAGAAGAATAATCTTGAAGTATCATTCCCGAAGCGGATCAAAGAATATGATTTAAAAAATAAAAAAGTAATTTATAATAATACTGAAGATGCATCGCATGTAGAGTTTTTATTTGATTTGATTGATTGGGCTCTCCCTAAAATAAAAGCTGCAATTGAAGAGGGAGTTGCCATTCACGAATACGTTGAGGAAAATTTGAAGATTGAAAACGTCGGTATTTTACCGATTCATAAAAGTGAAGGTTACTTCCTGGTGCCGGATAACAAAGAGCTGCTTCTTCAGATTCATAGGTTTGAATGCTCTTTGTTCTCTTCGGAAAGCGACCAGTACCGCGCATTGAAAACTAAGTACGTCAGAGCTGTTCGAAAAAACCAGATTAAAGAATCGCCCGAGTCAATTAAGCTCGATTTGATTCATGAGTTTGACGATTTGCCGAATCCTGCAACTTTTATTTGTGAAACTGATCTTGATTTTCCTTTCAGCTCTACAATTTTCCCGATAGCAAAAAGGAAACTAATGGCACAGCTTGCAGCGGCTTAAAAAAAAATTATTCCCATATACTCTCAGCCTCCTTAGTAGAAGGGATAGGAATTACACTCTATCCCTTCTTTTTTTATTTTTATTGGATGTATATTATTCTTAATCTTACTCTTAATCATAATCTTAATCAAGAAAGAGAAGATTAAGAGTAAGAACATGATCGGAGTTCTTCTGAAAATGGAATCCTGCTCCTGGATAATCTCACCAATGTTATTATTCAAATATTTCATAAAATGTATTTTCAAAGTAAAATCTTACATTCTTACCTAATGCAAGAAATTCTGAAGTCCCAGGTTCCTCTTTCAGCAATTTGAAATATTCCGCTGAGTTGAATTGAATTCTTTTTTCTTTCTTATTTTTTTGGTTCTGCAGTTCCGAATCGATCCAGAATTTGCCGCTTTGATAGACCGCTCTTCCCAGAACATTTTTAACCTGCTTAGATAGATTCTGTTTTATTCCGTTTTCGTCTTTATAATTTATCCTTCCCGATCCTTGTTTTGTTTCCGCAAAATTGGATGCGGAGTTCAATCCCTGCAGCTCCTCACTGGCAGTAATGCTTTTGTCTCCGCTCTTTTCTTTCATATAATTGAAATCAGATTCCGATTGAATCCTGAGTTCTTCCGCCTGGGGAACAATGCTGAAGTCTCTTGCCAACTCTCTTTGACGAATGCGAAGATCTTCATCCTCCATGATTAAGTAACTTGTATAAGGAGTTACGATTCCATGCTCCCTTGCAAGTTCCGTTATCTCATCGATAAGCTCTTTCTGCTCACCGTTCAGCCGGATTTGATCCAGAAGATAGCCGATTCTGCGTGAAGCCCAGATCGGCGGAATGAAATCATACTCATCATCATCTGCGGTAAATTCGGTTTCGACCTTATATATTTTTTTGACTCCTTTTAAATATCCGCTTAAAGTGATGGATGCCGGACCTTCTCCGGTTTATCTACATAAAATAGTAATGCTCTACCCTCTGAATAAATCTGGAAGTTCTTTCGGGTAAGATTTAAAAATTTTAATTCTATTTGAAACATTCAGCGAAAGGCCCGTCAGTACGGGGGACTGAACTTTATCATAGAACCCCGAAATTTTTATTTCGATGTCTTCATCGGGGGAAATGTACGCTCTGGTTGCCCTGGTTAGTTCAGTAATTTTATCTAAAAGGTGGGTATTGATTTCATTTCCTATACCGAATGTAAAAATCCGTTTATTATCTTGATTGCCCGCTTCGACTATTTTTACGAGCTTTTCATCATTGGTTTCGCCGATTGTGGGCTTGCCGTCTGTAATAAAAACTATTAAGTGTGTTTTATGGGCGCTGTCTTTTTCTTTTAAAGCAATTTTCAAAGCTTCTTCGATATTCGTTCCGCCGACAGCTTTCATTTCATCGATAAATTTTTCTGCTTTCCTGATATTTAAATTATCAGCTTGTTCAAGATTATTGAAGAGAGAATATGCTTCGGTAGAAAATCTTATAATATCAAAACCGTCATCCGGGTTCAGATTATTTATGCAGTAAAGAAGAGCCTGTTTTGCCTGCTTCAGCTTATCACCCGCCATGCTGCCCGAAACATCTATTACAAATGTTATATTTTTAGAATCGATGATGCTGTCGTCAATTATGAAAGATGGTGCAGCCGTAAGGAAGAAATAACCGTCTTGACCGCGTTCTTGATACGATAAAAGTGCAAATCCGACATCAGCATTATTAGTGCTGTAATAAAGTTTGAAGTCCGTATCAGGTTTTGTATTCTCATCTTCAAAAGAGATAACTGCGTTGTTATTGTTTTTATGAACAACATCTACGATGTGAGTGGGAGAATAAATATTTTTAATTTCATTATTCGTTTTAAGATTTACATTTAGAGTGACATTCTGAAGGGGTTTTGCAGAAAATTTTTCTGTATTCAGCGGATAAATATATTCATACATTCCGTTGTCCGAATCCAGAATTTCACGGTAGCTTATACTTATTTTTTTTGAACTGCGCCGCTCTATAGGAAATATTCTTACTCTAAACAAACCTTGGTTTGAATATTCTAAAAGTGCCGGATCTCTTACCTGTCTTACGATGTCTTCATAAATTTGTCTTGCTTTTACTGCATCCAGCAGTTCTGCCGGGGTTTCTTTTCCGTTAATCACCATACTGAAATTATTGATGACTGCATCTTTTGGAATTGGGAAAATGTAAAAGCCTTCCAGCAGGTTATCGGTGGGATTATAAAATTCCTGGTCAATTGCAGTTTCGGCAACATTGCCGTTTATTTCCACATTAACATGATGATAAACTACTTCGAGGGGAAAAGGGGGGGATAAAGGACCGGGCTCAGGAATAATGATTAATCCGTCGGCTGATATAGTCCGGCATAAAATAAAGAAAATTATTATTGCAGACAGGATTTTGCAGTTCATATCTTTTTTCTCCCTGCTTAATTCCGATATGATTATTCAAAGGAATATTTTTTCTTTGGGGCTTGTTCCCTTAAAATTTTAAGTACGGCAGCATCGAAGGTATTATCTTTATTTTCTGCTTGTTTTTTTATAAGGAAAGCAGTTCTCTTTTTATTTAAATCTTCAATTTTATTTTGGATTTTTTCTCTATCTTTAGCTTTCCTTTCAACATAAACAACTCTTTCTTCCTTGCTCATTTTCTGCATCTCCTCGGGTAGCTGCTCAGCCGGGATTTCAGAAACTTTTACTTTTCCTTCTTTTTCGGCATCTACAAGATCCCATGAATCGTTTCTGTACTGGCTCCCTGATTTTG
>JBLNGL010000274.1:0-9691 GCA_050264735.1 Ignavibacteria bacterium
CGCTGCTGCATGCGGGCAGTTAGCCTATCCCCCGCCCCCTTTCCAAAGGAAAGGGGTGACTTTCTAAAACCAAAAATGGGAGTATTTACGAAATAAAAATTCAAATTGGTGAACTAATAGGAACCCCTTGAATAAAATAAAAAAATTCTATTTTATTGTGTTGGGAAAAACTAATGAAAAAACTTACCCACGATGAAATTTCCCGGAATCGAAGTACTCTCGATACTCTTCATAAAATAAATAAACTTCCGGTTTATGTTCTTTTAAATAGTATCCGGAGCTCCTATAATGTCGGCTCAATCTTCCGTACATCAGACGGAGTAATGATTGAGAAGCTTTATCTTTGCGGATATACTCCAAAGCCGGAGAAAAGTCCATCTTCATCCCAGCGGAATGAGGCAATTGCATCAAAAGAAATATTAAAAACCGCTCTCGGATCAACCCGGAGTGTCAGCTGGGAGTATGTAAAAAATCCAAAGGAAGCTATAATAAAATTAAAAGAGAAAGGGATAAAGATCTGCGCTCTGGAGATGACTGATAACAGTATCCCCTATTACAACCTTTCCAAACATGATTTCCCTCTTTGCCTGCTTGTAGGAAATGAGATTACCGGGGTTTCCCAGGAGTTGATTGAGCTATGCGATTTTTCCATTGAAATCCCTCAATACGGGATAAAACAATCATTAAATGTTGCGGTCGCATATGGTATTGCTGTATTTGAATTGAGAAAGATATTTGATTTAAAATAAAATCAAACCTTAGGATTTTATCATTTTGGGACTTTTTTTATTTATTCCCGGAAACAAATCCGGATTTTTACTGTGTTTTTGTACACACATGCAGGCATGATTGTTTATAGTATTTTCAAAATATAGATTTTCGTTTATCTTTGTTTTCCTAAAAACCAATTTTTAGAATACGTTTAAATTAATAAAGAGGGTTTATGAGAGCACTATTTATTTTATCTTGCTTTTTTACAATTCTTATCAATTCAGGAATTAACGCACAGCAGTCGGAGAGTTCATCTGCAAGTGAAATGGATCCGAATGCAGCTTCATATTACAACGATGCCATACAGTTTATGAAAGCGCAGCAGTATCAGGATGCTTTGAAATTTTTAGACTCGAGTTTAATGATTTCAAAGGATTACCGGAGTTATTTTCTGCAGGGACAGGCCTATCTTAAGCTGAATCAAGTGGATAATGCAAAAAAATCTTTCGATGAGAGCTTAAAATTGAATCCGAATTTTGAGATGGGCTGGATGGGATCGGGCGATGCTCACCTTGCAGCAAACGAATATGACCAGGCAATGAACGATTATAAAAAAGCTGCTGAGGTTAGTCAAAATCCTGAGGTTAAGAAAAATGCGGAAGAATCAATAAAGCGTATTGCAAATGCCAAAGCAAGAGAAGATTATAATAAAGGTCTCACATTCTTAAAAGCAAATCAATTTAAAGAAGCTGAGGGATCTTTTAATGCTGCAATTGCAACAGACGAATCTTTCGATTTGGCTTATATTGGCCTTGCAAATGCGCAAGCTGCCAACAAAGATTATGAAGGTGCTATAAAAAGCTACGAGAAAGCGCTTTCTCTGACAACAGATGAAAATCTGAAGAAAAGCATTAAAGGCAGTGTATCTAAGACCTATATGATTGCAGGTAATAATGCTTACAAAGAAAAGAAATATGATGAATCGATCAGCTGGATGATGAAATCACTTGAAGCAGCTCCTTCCGATGCTGCGTATCTTGGATTGGCAAAAGCATATATTGAAAAACAAAAATATAAGGATGCCGGAAGTGCACTTGATAGCGCCAAAACTGTTCAAAAAGCGGTGTCAGACGGAGCCATAGCCTATTATACCGGGTTGGTTCAGCTCAATATGGGAGAAGAAAATCAAGCAATTGAATCTTTTACCGAAGCATTAACTGATCCGACATACAAGAAAGCAAGTCAATCCCAAATTGATTATATCAAAGCAAAGCAAAAGGGAGCCAAATAGATTTCAAATATTCCGGAGCAGGGGTTGCTGCTCCGGAAATTTTTTCACGCCTCGATTCTTTTTCAAAATAAACTTCTTAATTATATTATCTTTGAAAAAAAAGAAAATAATTATAACTTAACTTACCGCTGAATAATTTTGTTGAAGCTGTTCAGCCGTTGCAAACTTTATAAACCGCACTTTCACTAAACTTAAATAATGAGACCTGCATGAAAAAATTGTTCGCAAAAAAACCGCTGGAAGTTTTGCTGGAAGAATTGAGAGGAGAAAGCAGATTAAGAAGGATTCTGGGGCCTGTCGCATTAACAAGCTTGGGTATCGGAGCTATTATAGGTACAGGGATATTTGTCCTGACAGGAATTGCTGCCCATGATAAAGCCGGTTCGGCAATAATTTTATCCTTTGCCGTAGCAGGTGTAGCATGCATCTTTGCAGCTTTATGCTACGCCGAATTCGCTTCAATGGTTCCGGTAGCCGGATCTGCATATACATATGCTTACGCTACCTTAGGAGAATTATTTGCATGGATTATCGGCTGGGATCTTATACTTGAATATGCCGTTGCCTCCGCTACAGTTGCACACGGCTGGTCTCATTATTTCCAGGATTTTATCGGAATCTTCGGACTTAAGCTGCCGTTTGCATTAACTAAATCCCCGTTCGATTTCAATCTTGAAACCGGATTATTATCTTCAACCGGAACGGCATTAGATCTCCCGGCTGTTTTAATTGCCGCTTTAATCACTATAATTCTTGTAAAAGGAATTAAAGAGAGTGCAGGCTTCAACGCGACAATGGTAATTATTAAAGTGGCGGTCGTTTTGCTGGTAATTGGCTTAGGGATCTTCTATATAAATCCCGATAACTGGATTCCTTTTGCACCGTTCGGCTACACCGGAATAAGCATATTCGGTAAAACAGTTTTTGGTCAAACCGGATTAGGCGGAGCACCCGTCGGGGTACTGGCAGGTGCAGCGGTTATATTTTTTGCCTACATCGGATTTGATTCAATTTCTACTCATGCAGAGGAAGCTAAAAATCCCCATAGGGATGTGCCTATTGCAATAATTACCTCTCTGATAATTTGCACGATATTATATATAAGTGTCTCCGCTATTCTAACCGGAATGGTTCCTTATAATAAAATTGATATTGATGCCCCTGTCTCAAATGCATTCAAACAGGTCGGGCTTGAATGGGCACAGTTAATAATTTCAATCGGAGCAATAGCAGGAATAACATCAGTTCTATTGGTTATGATGCTGAGCCAGCCCAGAATATTTTTAGCAATGGCAAGAGACGGACTGCTTCCAAAAGGATTATTCGGGGCTATTCATGAAAAATTCAGAACACCATGGAAATCGACAATATTGACAGGAATTTTCGTAGCGGTTCTGGGGGGACTGCTTCCCTTAAGGATTTTGGCAGAACTGGTTAATATCGGAACTCTTTTTGCTTTTGTTGTTGTTTGTTCGGCGGTATTAATAATGAGAAAAACTCATGCGGAAGCTAACCGGCCTTTTAGAGCACCCTGGGTTCCCTTCGTGCCGATAATGGGGATTTTAACATGCTTACTGCTGATGTTTTCGCTGCCCGGTGAAAATTGGCTGAGGTTATTCATCTGGCTGGCAATCGGGATGCTGATCTACGTCCTCTATGGAAGAAAGCATAGTATAATGAGGCAGCTGGAACCTCAAAATAATTCAGGTTCTCAATCCGAAAGAACAGTTTAGCTGTTACTGCTGCTTCGGTTTAGCGGTCAATTGATCATATGCGGGTTTAGCCTGGGGATCATTAGGATCCAGGTCAAGTACCTTCCGCCAGTATTCTATAGATTGCTGCTTGTCATCCTTCAGGAAATAATAATAACCGAAATACTTATAAGCTTCAATTATTTCCTTTTTGAATTTAGAAGTATCGGTATTCGAAACCGTTAAAAACCTTTCATAGTAAGGCTTGGATAATCCTTTTTCAGATTCAGGATCAAAGTTAGCCTCGGCCCTTGCTTTCCAGAAATAAGCGACGGCCAGATCGGGTACCTTTGAAATAAGAGTTCCGAACGCAGTATCAGCTTTTGCATAATCATCGGATATTGTCGATCTTGTTTGAGTCCACCACTGCTCTTTTATTGATGACCATTCTCTTTTTTGAGCTGGTTTCTTCAGTATAGTTTCCATCTTTGAATTAAATTTATTTTCGGCCTGCGTTCTTTCTGTTCGGTTTGAAATATCAGCTTGGTAATACATCAAAGCTGTCCTGACTTCCGGACGCTGTTCATTTTCCAGCGCTAATTGGTTCACCAAAGACTCAAGCATTTGGCTGATGGCTTTATCACCATTGAAATAATAAGCCTTACCTAAATCGAAATATTCCTGGGCAGTCTTGTCTTTTTTCTTTTCTAAAGAAGATATAACACAATCCCAATTTCTTTTTTGATAACATATAACCGATATTTTCCCCAAAACATCTGTTCTGGTACTGTCTACATTATATAGCCGGTTCAGATATTCCACGGCAAGAGAATCATTCCCGGTTTTTATAAGTAAGGCTGCGTAATTTTCATAATCTGTGGGAAGATACTCAACTGAATCAAGTGTAAAAAGAGTTTGGAAGTAATTTTTACTATTTTCAATATTGTTCATATTATAATAGGAATAAGCAAGCATCCTTACGGCAACCGGATTCTCGGGTTCTGCTTTAATAACATCATTCAGGATGTCTATGCTTTTCTGATATTCTTTATTTAAATATAAAATTGAAGCATATCTTCTCTTTTTATCCAGAGTTACTTCCGAAGTACGCATATAGTTGCTGTAATAATCGGCAGCTTTAGCATAATCTTTTAACGAATAGTTTAATTCAGCCAGCTCATAATAGGCCGGTGCATAATCCGGGTTGCTTTGAATTGCTTCATTAAGGAGAGAAACTGCTTCATTAAAATTATTGATTAAGATGTAAACTTTTGCTTTACGGGTCTTTGGCTCAGGATTCTCCGGATCAATATCTATGGCTTTCTGGAAATTTTTTATGGCATCTGTTCCGTTCCCCCTGGTCAAATAAATATTTCCGAGAGCTATATATGCAGAAGCCTGCTTTTGATTAATCTTTAAAGCTTCATTAAGCAGATCAATTGCTTTATCATAATTTTTTATTTTTGAATAACCGTCAGCCAGCACTACGTAAACTTCCGCATTCAAATCATCACCTATTTCAATTGCCTGCTCCTGATATTGGTTTGCCTCCGAAGTTTTTTTCTGAACTATACTTACTTTTGCCAGACCTGCATAATTTAAGGGAAATTCATTATCAGCCTGAATTCCTTTTGAATAAGAATCCTTTGCCGAATCATTCTTTTCCTGGAGGAAAGAAATTTCTCCGAAATAAAAATATGCCTGCGCTTTAGTGTCACCTTTTAGAAAAGGAGTAAAATATTTTTTTGCCTGGTTATATTTTTCATTCTGAATCAGCTTAAGCCCGGCTGAGAAATCCTGAGAAAAAACTCTTATTGATAAAATCAAAAATAATAGAATGAAAGCCGATATTTTTTTACTATTCATTTTTACCCCGGTTAGTAATTTATGTCTTCATTAATTATTTCAACAAGCCTTACCGGCATTGTTGCGGGCACCAATCCGAATTTCAGTACAATTCTCTGTCCTTTTTCACCTGCAATAAATGCTGTGAGCCCGGTTCCCAATCCCGTATATGCCTCTTTACTTATTATATATACTTCCCGCCACAACGGGTAATTCTTTTGGGCAATGTACGCCTGATAAGGTTTGAAAGAATCGGATTTATCATTTGCTGCAACCTCAAGAACTTTTACCGATTTCAGGAAGCTTAAATTAGTAGTATCTTCTTTATCGCTAATCCAATTCACTCCGATAACGCCGATGCTGTTTTTCTCTTTAGATATATAATCAATTACCGCGCCGTTTGATTTAAGAGCATAACAATTTTTAGAAAGTGAATCCACTCCGGTTTTCTTCCTTAAGAAATTTATTGTGCTGGAATTACTGTTGTCAAAAACAACCTTGATATTCTTTCCATAAGGATTTTTCGGACTGCCGGATAACAAATATTTTATTTCATCCAATGTAATTGTAGAATCTTTTAAGTCCTTGCTCCCAATCAATGCAACTGCGTCATAAGCGATTTTTGTTATTCTAGGCACTATCTCCCATTTCTTATACTGCTTGGTTTCTTCTTCATTTAATTTCCTAGCCGCAACAATTAATCTGATGCTGTCGATCATCATAAGGTCGTTAAAAGCTTCTGCTTCAGATTTATAAGCCACATCGACATCGGCATACTTGTAAATCCCTTCAAAAGTTTTAACCTCGGAATCAATCAAAGGCCGGAAGGTTTCATCAACAGAGATAGATAATTTTCCGTAAGTAGTTGTATCTGAATTTTCAGATTTACATCCCACGAAATGCATAGAGATTTGATAACAAAAAAGCAGGAAGAAAACTTTTTGAGTTGCTAATGAAGATATATTACTATTCTTCTTCATTTTTTTCCAATACACTTTCTCTTTTTTTCTTTAACGCAATGTAGAATCTGAAGAGACCATATATAATAAGAATTAGTCCTACCCCAAATTGCTGGAAGCTTGAGAAATTAAGTACATTATCCGCAGCCAAAAAAAATATCCCAAGACCTGTATAAAGAAAAGACATTACAAAACTAAAAACGCTTAAAAAAGACAAACTATGCTTTCAGGGAAATAAGATCCTATTGCAGCTTAAATACAATAGGGATCATTACTTGAACTTTTACCGGGACACCCCTTTGTTTGCCGGGTTTAAATTTTGTTTGTTTTATTGCATTCTCGGCAGCTTCATCCAATCCTGCACCTAATCCTTTTTGAACCATAGTTTTAATGACATTTCCTTTTTCATCGACAAATGCTAAGACATAAACTTTCCCTTCTACACCGGCTCTTTTTGCAATTTCGGAATAAACAATTTTAGCCTGAATACCCTGGATGCCGCCAATCGGTTCAGGCATTTCTTCAACTGCGACAAAGTAAGTAGGAGCTTCTTCCTTTTTCTCAACTACTTTCTCCTCGACTTCCAGAAGACTGTAGTCAACTCCCCCTTCTTGTCCTTCTTCGGTTTTTGTACCCGGATCAACATTCTTCAATTCTTCAACTGTAGGTACATACTCTTCCTGAACCTGCTCATCAGGTTTAACAACCGGAGGAAGGAATTTTATTGTAGATTTCAGCGGAGGAGGTGCTTCAACGGGCTGAATTTCTTTTTGTTCACCGATTGACGGAGGCGGTGCAAGCTGGGTGATGGTAACTTTTTTCCTCGGCCTTACTGTAGTGTCTTCCGGGTTTATGAGCCTGTAGATGAACGGACCGGTTGTAACAAGCACAACAAAAATAATAGCAATCCACATTGCAATTGTAAGATATGTCTTATAAGCTTTGCGAAGTTTATAAGCGCCGTATTCCTGATTTTTACGAGCAAAAATCAGCTCTTCTATGTCAATTTTATAAGTTAATTCAGCCATAATTTTTATTTTAAAAGTTTATAATTTCTTAATTAAGTCCAAATCAATTGGAGTAATATCAACAATAGCATATCGCTTAATATTTGAAATATTCATCTCATCAAGAATATCAACAACATTCTTATAGTTTGCATCGTCAGTTGGTTTTATAAGAACGACCATATCTCTAACCTGGCTATTTTTTTCCAGCAATACCTTTCTTATACCATCTGCAGAAAAATTAGTTTCCTCAGGCTGATTCTTGGGATCCGGCAAGCCCTGGTACCAGAAAATCCTATTATATTCACCTATTATTATTGTCAAAGCTTTAGAAGCTTTCACTTTATTCTGTTCTTCATCGGCAACTTCTTCTTTCGGCTTGACAGGCATATTAATTTCCATCGTCTGAGGCTTGCTGAAAGTGGTAGTCAGCATGAAAAAAGTAACTAAAAGAAATCCGAGATCAACCATCGGGGTAAGGTCAATCCTGGTAGACATTTTTTTTCTTCCCTTTTTCTTCCCTTTTTTCCCAACCTCTTTCTGTTCTAATTCAGCCATTATTTAATCCTCCTTCTAACCATCATATACTAATTTATAAGCTTCTAACAATATCTTTATCTATCGGATCAAGATCTACAATAGCGTAACGTTTTATATTTGAAATATTCATTTCATCGAGTATATCAACAACATTTTTATAACTAGCTTCATCAGTAGGTTTTATGAGTACAACCATATCTTGAATCATGGAGTTTTTTTCAATCAACATTTTCCTTACACCATCCGCAGAAAAATTTGTTCTTTTGGGTCCTTCAAGGGGTTCATTTGCCAAACCATGGTACCAAAAAAGAGAATTATCTGCCCCGATTAAAATAGTAATAGCCTTAGAAGCTTTTACCTTGTTTTCCGGATCTTCGGATTTAATATCTATAGGCGGCTCCTTAGGTTTCACAGGCATATTTATTTCCATCGTCTGAGGCTTGCTGAAAGTGGTAGTGAGCATAAAAAATGTAACAAGAAGAAATCCTAAATCAACCATTGGAGTAAGGTCAATCCTGGTAGACATTTTCTTTCTTCCCTTTTTCTTCCCCTTTTTCCCGACCTCTTTTTGTTCTAATTCAGCCATGAATTAAATCCCCTTTAATTTATTAGGATCAGCTTCCAAATCCGTTATTAAATTGAATTTATTAACATTTCTGTCCTGCAGAGTATTAATTACTTTTTTAACTACAGGCCACGGACATCCTTGGTCGCCTTTAATAGTAATACGGACATTCGGATTAGAAAGCCTGCCCTGCATTATCCAAGTACCAAGCTCATTGTTAGTTGAGTCTACCGGAATCCCGGGTTGATTATAAATTTTCCTATCATATTCATCCAACCCTAAATATCCCTTTAATTCATTTAAAGGAACACCTATGCTGCCGGTAAGGACAAAAGCTTTTTCCTCTTCAGCCGTAAACTGAAGCTGAGGATATTTTTCGCTGATCTTTGATAACAGTTTTTCTCTGGAAAAATTTTTATTATCAATGTTGAAAAAAACTTTTCCGTCGGCAGTAATAGTGATATTCAGAATATCTGTGTCGGGAAGTTTAATTTCGGAGATAGAGGAAGGAGTATCTACAATTACGCTTTCATCAGATCTGAATTGAGTTGTCAACATAAAAAATGTTAACAGCAAAAAAGCTACATCGCACATTGCAGTCATGTCTATCAATGTGCTTTTCCGAGGAATTTTTACTTTTGGCATAACGTATATGATCTAATAATAATAATGAAATTAATTATAATGAGAAGCGAAATTCTGCACAATTGCAACTCCCGCTTCATCAATACTGTAAGTCATCTTATCAATTTTAGTTGTAAAATAGTTATAAAAAATAATTGCGAGGGCTGATGAACCGATGCCGAATGCAGTATTGATAAGAGCTTCGGAAATACCGGTAGCAAGTGCAACGGCATCAGGTGCGCCGGCAACTGCAAGAGCCGAAAATGCTCTAATCATTCCCAATACCGTACCAAGCAAGCCCAGCAATGTGGCAAGGGGAGCAATTGTAGCCAGTATAACAAGATTCTGCTCAAGTATAGGCAATTCAAGAGAAGTTGCTTCCTCAATTTCCTGTTTTATTGCGACAATTTTTTGATCCTTATTTAATTCCTTAACTCCGATCATCTGCCTGTATTTCA
>JBLNGL010000275.1:0-2610 GCA_050264735.1 Ignavibacteria bacterium
GTCCAGTTAACATGAAAGTGAGCGAAGCAGTTATTTTCAATGTAAAGGGATATGTGTGCTATATTTTCTTTGCCGTTGTAGTTTGCTATACCGTTAGCAGATACCGCAAGAATTTTCGGATTATTAAGGACGAAATTCATGATGGATAAATCGTGCGGAGCAAGATCCCAAACCACATTTACATCTTTCTGAAAAAGTCCAAGATTTATTCTTACCGAATCAAAATGAAGAATCTTCCCAAGTTCATTTTTATCAACCAGTTCCTTAATTTTCTGCACTGCACCGGTATAAATAAAAGTATGATCCACAAAAATTCTTAAATTTTTTCTTTCTGCTATTTCGAGCAATTCTTCTCCTTCAGCAGAGCTTGATGTAAAAGGTTTTTCAACCCAGACATGCTTCCCGGCGTTCAGTGCTTCTTTTGCCAGTTCATAGTGAGTGCTGACAGGAGTTGCTATTGCGATAGCATCCACATCTGAATGAATTAAGTCCTTGCAGCTTTGGGAAAGAATCGTACTAGGGAATTTCAGCCGGATGAATTTCAGGCGTTCTTCCCGTGGATCGCAGGCGACTACGGTTTCTATACTTTCATGGGCTAGGAAGTTTCTCACCAAATTTGGACCCCAATACCCTATTCCTATAATACCTACTTTCATTGCCCTCCTCCGAGTTTTAGTAGATTTTCAGCGGTAATTATTTCTTTCACTTTTTATTTTCCACCTCTAGCAAAGAACATTACCGGAATTGTCTTGATTAAAATCTGAAGATCCAGCCATGGAGACATATTGTTAATATAATATAAATCCAGAACTATTGAGTCCTTAAAGGAAACAGAACTTCTTCCTGTGACCTGCCATACTCCTGTACATCCCGGCAAAACCCCTACTCTTCTTTTCTGCCAATTGGCATAGTTCTCATATTCATACGGAAGACACGGTCTTGGTCCCACTAAACTCATATCGCCTTTAAGCACATTAAATAATTGAGGAAGTTCATCAAGCGATGTTTTTCTTATTATTCTGCCTACCTTGGTAACTCTTTTAACATTAATCACTTTTGTAGAACTGTCCTGTGTCTTGCCCTGCTTCATAAAATCGATCATCATTTTCTTCCGCTCTTCATCCTCTCCGCCATTAACGAACATAGAGCGGAATTTGTAAAATTTAAAAGGTTTTCCATCTTTCCCGATTCTTGTCTGATAAAAGAAAATGGGGCCGAATGAAGTACTCTTTATAAACATAGCTATAGTTAAAAAAATCGGCGAGAGTGCAATTAAACCCATTGTCGATGCGATGATATCGAACATCCGCTTGAAAAATTTATTGAAACGGTAATTGATTCTTGAAGAAACATCAACTAAAGGTATATCGATATACTTTTCAGTCTGAACTTTTTGCGCCACAATGTCAAATAATTCCGAAGTAACGCGAACCGTCACTTCCATCTGTTTACAGATGTCTAAAATCTCAAGCATACGATCATAACTTACATTATCCATTACAATTAATATCTCGTCGATTCTATTGCTCTCCACGATATCCGGAATCTCTTCAATTATCCCCAGCACTCTTTTGCTGCCGATTATTTCTTCACCAAGCTCTTTATGATCATCCACAAAACCTATAATATTAATTCCAATTGAATTTTCAAAAAGCAGTTTCGTAGCAATCAGCTTACCGGCTTTTCCGCCTCCGACGATTAAAATATTCCTTTTAAGCTGCTTGTTTTTCAGCTTTGTATAGAGGCGGCTTAATACTTCTATCCTGATTAAATAAGAAAGCAAAAGCAGAGTAACAGTGAAAATAAAAAAGGCGAGCCGGGAATCTAAAATTGAAGTAACCTTAATTAAAAAAGAAATTACTATTATCGTTATAAAACCATAGAATATCGATTTAAAGATTGCGGTAAGATGTGCTGCCCTTACAAGAATTATATTGATTTTGTACAGTCCGTTATATTGAAAAATTAACAGGTATAAAATGGAAATGCTGATCAGCAGCAGGACTGTATTGAAGGACGGATTGAAGAATTCAATTAAAACTTTTTTATGATACTGCTTAATTACCAAATCGGTTATTATAAACGCAGTAAGCAGAATTACAATATCAGATACGAAGAATAAGGTTTTATATTTAGGAATTTTCAGCATGCCCTTCAGAGAAATTTTTAAAAAAATAATTTTCTATTTCGCTTTCACTAAAACAAAATCCATGCCTCTAATATTCCATCATTTCGAACGCATTTTGTAATTTTTTAGTTCTTATTAATCTTAAAATGAGATTATTCCCAGGATTATTTAAATTATAAAAATACATTAAATTCATAAGGAAATATTTTATCTGAGACACAAAAAGAATATCATAATATTTTCTTAACAGTGTGGAAAATAATTTGTTTATTTGGTGCTCTTAAAAAGAAAAACAAGCTCTGAACGAAAAACCGGAAAATGCTTGAACTATATAATTTGACCATTAGCAGATTTGACCCCAAAGCACAGACTTGATAATTATCAGGATCTTTCCTGGAAGCATTTGAGTTTATTTAACTTTAAAAAATTTCCTAACCTTTTAACTCCCTTTTATGACCCTTTTTATGAGCAGTATAGTGATC
>JBLNGL010000276.1:0-4501 GCA_050264735.1 Ignavibacteria bacterium
GTACACTCTTGACAATGCTGCTTTTTTGCGGATTTCCAAATTCATCAACAAGTAATTTTACCAGGACTTTTCCCTCGATTGCCTGTTTTTTAGCTTCTTCAGGATATTTCATTCTTTTCGCGATATCTTCAATCCCTCCTACCGGTAAAGGCATTTCATCTACGGAAGTCAAGTATTGACTTTCAGGCTCTTCTCCAGGTATAAGAAAATTGTCAACCCTAGGGAAGAAGCTCAGACCGCTCGAACTGTAATTAAAAACAAAACCGGTGTGTGATTTCACCTGCTTATGATTTATTTCCGGCGGATCTGCATGAAATGTTTTCCGGATGAATTTTAAAACTGCATTATCGATATCCTTGTTTATGCTTTCAAGAAGCACAATTTTATTAACATTTCCTGTTTCCGAAAAGTAAATTACAGACCTGAAGGTATATCCCTGTACATTAAATCTTTCCGGTTCTCTGCCGCTTTGCTGTTCAAGGAGTTTTATTACTTCCTTCCACTCCGGGCTGTTGTATTTAAATCCTCCTTTTAGTGCAAGCGCCAGTTCCTGCGAGGACATATACGAATCTTTCTCTGTTGTATCGATAATTTCCGGTTCTTTGGTTTCATTGCATGACATGAATACTGCTGCCAAGACCAGCATTGAAAAGATTTTCATTTTTTCCCTCACAAGCTTGGTTTGATAATAATTTCATTTTCGGCGGCAGCTCTCACTTCAATGCCGGGCAAGCTATTATAAAGCATTTGAATTGTTTTCGTCTGCTGTTCCAACTGTCCGGATAAATCATTAACCTTATCCCTGTAATAACTTACCTGCATTAAAATATATCCGCTTATCAGGAGCATTATCAGAATAGCGGCATACGAAATGACCATAGGAATATTGTGCCCTTTAAAGAAGCCCGCTTTTTTCGGCTGCAGCCTGCCTATTGATTTTATAATTCTTTCATCGAGCTCTTCGGGAAATTCTTCAGCGGATTCATCAGCTGCAGATCTGATCCTGCCGAGTGTTTTAAAATATCTCCTGCCTTCATTGCTTCCGGCAAGCTCTGAAAAAAGCAAAGCCTCTTCTCCTTTTTTTAGCTCGCCGTCAAAATACATGTTGATCAATTCAATTATTTTCTTCTCATTCATTTTAAACCGCCGTTATTTTGCTAAACATGCCTTGAAATACGTTTAATTAATTTCTGCCGGACTTTGTAGAGCCTGCTTTTAACAAGCTCTTCATCCGAATCAGTTAAGGATGCGATTTCCTTATAGCTGAATCCGGAATATTCTTTAAGTATAAAAGCTTCCTTCTGTTCCGGATTTATTTTCTCAAGCTCCTTCATTAACAATTCCTTTAAATCCTTAAGTTCTATTTCATCGGGGAGAGAGAAACTGTCTTCTCTTTCCAGCTCGTTAAAGTCTTCAGCTTCTGCATACAGCTTTTTCAGCTTTGTATTCCGGTGCAGTCCGTAAAGCTCATTTCTTGCTGACTTGAAAAGCCAAAAGAGGATACTTTCCCTGCAGACTATTGAATTAAGATTTTCAAAAAGTTTTATAAAGACAACCTGTACAATATCATCGGAAAGCATCCGGTCTGAAGACATTTTCAGCACATAATTATAAAGTCTCTTCTTATATTTATTGAAGAGAATTGTGAACTCTATTATTTGATTATTTTCACTTTTCAAAATTTTTTACCGCTTCGATATAGAGATGTAAAAAACTGGTGAAATGTTTCCGGTATAGTAAAAAAATTTTCAGATAATTGTACAATTACGGAGGATTTTTAGCAGGTATCAGCAGGAACTTCATTAATGAAGTTCCTAAATGATATTTGAAATTCCCAGTATGGTAACGATTAATAGTTCATTGTAAGTATTCTACCGGATGTGAAATTAAAAAACTTCTCTTTATCCGCCAATATAATACCTTCTTTTAAGTCACCAGGTGTTTTGTTAATCGATTTTAAGCAGCCGGGACACGCCATAATTTCTATTCCCATGTCAAGGAGCTTTTTTATTTGTGCATGAGATGATTGGAAATGAGAGAAGGTCAGATCAGGAGCATCTTTTAAAAGAACTTCTATTCCATCAATATCGAAGTAGAGTATTACATTTTTATCCTGCGCCATTTTTTCAGCAAGATTTAAAGCCATTAGAACGCTATGCGGATGGTTTCCTCCATGTGTTATGTGGATGAAAACGCCGTCTTTAAGATTCAACTGGTTTTTCTGCGGATAAAAAGAATAAATAATGAAGAGTGAAAATAGAATTACGAAGATAAAAAAAAACTTTTTCATCGCACTTCTCCCTCGATTATTTTTTGTTTGCTGATGAAAAGTATAGAACTACCGGTGAAATATCAATTGAATAAGAGGGGAGATTACAATTATCTGAAAATATTTGCAGGAACTTCGTGAATAAAGTTCCTGCTAAATGTTGTGGAATGTTTTCATATATCAGAAGCTTACTAAATATTCTGTACCGTGGAGCGTATGGTAAGTGTAGTATAAATTCTTGCATACTAATGCAACCTTTTTATTCTCATCGAAATTCCCTACGCCTCTAAGCTGGTATATTGCAATGGGACTTCCAATCTGATATAATGCTACTGCAGCTGCCAATCTTTCTTCCTCAGTTTTTCCGTTCCTTAAAAGCTTTAGAAGAGGGATCATCGCTTTGGATGCATCACCAGGTTCCAGGTAGGATTCACTTATCAGGTCCGATAAAACTTTAGCCCCGCTGGTGCGCAGCCCGGTATTCTCTGAGCTGATAGCTTTAACAAGGTTATCTACTATAGCTGATTTTTTTTCAGCCGAGAAAACAGCTGACTGTGCCGATACTGTCTGCATTGTAAAAAATGCAGCCAGAACTATAAATAACGTTTTCATCTCATGCCTCCTTTATAAGTTGAAAAGTTTATTTGTTACTGCCGGTGAGAATTTAACTTTAATAAAGACAAATTGTACGATAAAAATGATCGAGGGATTAATAAAGCAAAGGACGGAAAATTTCGGCTGGGGAAAAAGGAAGATGGAAAATGGTAAATGGAAAATGTCCCGCAAAGCGGGATGCGCCTTTGGCCCAGAAGATGGAAAATGGCAAATGGCTGCAGGTGCAGAAAGTAAGGAAAAACAGGAATCGGTTCATTCATCATTCAATATTATTCGGCTATCCTTCTTTTTATCCATTCAGCTGTTTAGTCATTCATATAATTATATGTTTCTACAGCTCGTAATATGTTTTTATTCAATATGTTTTTGTAAAGGCATCTCATTTTCAATAACTTTATTGTAAGTTTAAAGTTACAAAATGTGCAGAATTATGTTAAAATTTACACTCAGCCTAATATTATTTTTATCAATTAACGCGCAGGAAGACAGATATATAAGAGCCAGGCACGAGATGGTTTCGTTTCAGATTGAGAACAGGGGAATAGCGAACAAGCCGACACTGGAAGCAATGAGAAAAGTTCCGCGTCATAAGTTTATTCCTTCCGATCAGATAAACAGCGCTTATGAAGATGGTCCTGTTCCGATAGGATACGGCCAGACAATCTCCCAGCCGTTTATAGTAGCGTATATGACTTCTGTAATTGATCCTAAGCCTGGCCAGAAGGTACTTGAAATCGGAACCGGCTCAGGCTACCAGGCTGCGGTTCTTGCTGAAATAGTTGATACTGTTTATACAATGGAAATAATAGCGGAGCTTTCAAAATCTTCAGCCGAAAGATTAAAAAAACTTGGATACAAAAACATAGTAACCAAGAATGCTGACGGCTATTACGGCTGGGAAAAATCCGCTCCATTCGATGCAATTGTTGTTACTGCAGCCTCAGAATATATTCCGCCGCCGCTTATAGAACAGTTAAAGGACGGCGGTAAAATGATTATTCCTATTGGTTCGCCTTTCCTTACACAGATGCTTGTACTCGTTGAAAAGAGCGGGAAAGAGATTTTTACAACGAATATTTTCCCCGTACTTTTTGTCCCATTAACGAGGAAAAAGTGAACCAAAGCCGGATACCTCCTGCAAGACTCTCAGCTTCAGTTCTGCTCCTCTCAATAGCCCTTATATCTTATCAGCTTCTGCTGATACAGATTCTTTCAATTGTTCAGTGGTATCATTTTGCCTATATGATTATTTCCGTTGCACTTCTCGGCTTCGGTGCAGCAGGGACTTTCTTATCAATTTTTCAGAAGCGGATGCTGAATCATTTCGACATTATGTACCCTTTCTTGCTTGCCGTTACTTCGCTTCTTATGGCTGTCTCCGTCGGATTTTCTCAGACAGAGTTTTTATACTTTGATTCCTACAAGCTTTTCAGCGATATGACCGGGGTTTGGAAAATAACTGCAGTTTATTTGATCTTTTTTCTTCCGTTTTTCTCCGGCGCTTTGGCAATCGGTCTTGTTTTTATGAAAAATATTGAGAAGATAGGTTTTTTCTATTTTGCTAATATGACCGGATCGGGAATTGGAGGAATAACTGCTGTGGTTCTGATGTGGTTT
>JBLNGL010000277.1:0-3675 GCA_050264735.1 Ignavibacteria bacterium
GAATCTTCAGCTCTTCCTTTATCAAGCTTAAAGAAAATGAATACCGACGAGCTGCTTCTTGCATTGGCCATGGAGCAGATACTTAATGCACCTAAAAGCAACAACGGGAATAAATCGCAAAGTACTGCAGTTTACGGAACAAAGATCAGCCAAACCACAGGGGATGCATCCGAGAAAGATAATTTCAACAGCTTTGGGATTAAAAGAATTAATGGTGCAGTTCAGCTGGCGGAAAACGGTTTTAAGGAGTCTGCCGTAATTACGGCAAAAGAAACTTATAGGAAATATCCCGAAACAAAAAATCAGGTTTTTTATAGGATTTATTTTGCCGATATTCTTTTTGAATGCGGTCTTTATGCAGAAGCTTTTGACGAATTTACCGGTGTAAAAAACCTTAAATTGACTGAAAAAGAAAAGGCTGAAGTCGATTACAAATTAAATTTATTGAGTAAAAAACTTACTGCTTATTGAATCTGCAGGAGCGGATTAATAGTCATATCTAGTGGTCTTAGGAAACAATCTTTGAAAAATTTCTAAGTTTTTCCAAATAATAGCCTTATCTTTGTTATAATTACAAATAAAATTGAGCAGACATGGAATTATCCTTAGAAAAATATCTCGATGATCTCTCTTCAAATTCACCCACCCCGGGCGGCGGAAATGCGGCTGCTTTATGCGGAACACTGGCTGCTTGTTTAGGAACGATGGTATGCAATTTAACTATCGGCAAAAAAAAATACCAGGAAGTCGAAAAGGAGATCAAAGATCTTAAAGAGAAATTAATTTCCATCAGAAAAAAATTCTTAATCCTCGCAAGGAGAGATAATGATGCTTTTGAAAAAGTAATGGATGCCCTTAAGCTTCCTAAAGAAACGGATGAAGAAAAAGCACTAAGGCAAAGAGCTTTGGAAAGCTCTACCTATAATGCGGCGCTGGTTCCTGCCGAGGTAATTTCCACTTGTAAAGAGACTCTTCCTTATCTTGAAACAATAGCAGCTAAAGGGAACCGCAGCTCTCTTTCGGATGCCGGAGTAGCGGTATCATTAATTGGAGCAGCAGCCGAAGGGGCTTTCTTAAATGTTCTGATCAATTATTCATCGCTCCAAGATAAAACACCTTACCGGGATTTTTTAGTCAAACATGAATCGGCATATTCTCAGGTCATTGAAAAAAGCCAGCAGCTTACCGGAGAGATTATCCAGAAACTTAGAAGATGATTAAAAACCATTCATCAGATTAAGCCGGATATTTCCAGATCAGGCATTTACCTTCAGGAATACTGATTTTAATAGTTAAACTTAGATTTTCAAATCTTACCTTTATTTTTTCTTATCAGCCGAACAGATAGGAAAAAGACCGGAATTCATAAATCCCAATAATCTCTCTCTTTCTCTCCTTATTTTTACGCATAACCTGTAGGCAGTCAGGTCAAAGAATTTTAATAAAAAAATAATTATAAAAGTGAGGTGTACCATGAAGATTAAAGGCATTCTGACCTTGTTTGTAATTCTTGCTCTCCTTTCAATCAATTCATTTGCTGAAGTTATGGACAACAATTCAAGCGAATCCGCTATTAAACAAACGGTTACAAATTATCTGAGCGGGATAGATAACAGAGACACGAAGACGGTAGAAAATTCACTCGCCTCTACAGCGGATGTTATCACTGTTAATACTGTGACAAATAAAACCAACGAGCTTTCTCATGACGATATGATCCTTCAGCTTCAGAAAGGACTGATTGGCGGCTGGAAAAGAGACGTCAATTTCGCAAGCATTGATTTTAATGAAAAGACGGCCGTTGTAAAAGTTGAAGTAACCGATCAAAAATTATTGAGAACAAGCTATATCAGCTTAATTAATGATGCTGGTCAATGGAAAATTGTAAGCGATGTTTCTTCCATAGCCGTACTTAAATAATTACTGATTTTTTTAACTCTCTCCGGTCCTGCTGAAAACAGGACAAAGGCTGCCTATAACTGGGCAGCTTTTTTATTTTCATCAAAGAGCTGTGATTTCCGGAATTAAGTTCAAGTTAAAGTTCATGTTCAAGATTTAAACTTTGTTCTAAACTTGTCTTTTACTTGAACTTGCACAAGCTCTTGAACTTTATTCCATAAATCTTGACTAAGAATCAATTATCACCTGGAAAACTTTTATATTTGCACTTATATTTTTTGGATAATATTGAGGCAACTTTTTTGCGTTTTAAATAAAAGCCGGATATAATTCTCAGCTATTTCAATCTCTTAAAAATAATTTAGGATTAAAATGAAGCTCAATAAATACAGCCGCCATCTTACCGAAACACCCTCCCAAGTAGGTTCACAAGCTATGTTGTACGGAGTAGGTTTAAATGATGAAGATATGCACAAGGCACAAATCGGCATCGCAAGCATGGGATGGGAAGGAAATACCTGCAATATGCATTTAAACGATCTGGCAAAGCTTGTCAAATCGGGGGTAAAGGATGCCGGTCTTATTGGATTTATCTTTCATACAATCGGAGTAAGCGACGGAATATCAATGGGCACAGAAGGAATGAAATATTCCCTTCCATCAAGAGATATAATTGCCGATTCAATTGAAACTGTAATGTGTGCACAATGGTACGATGCATTAATTGCCCTGCCGGGATGCGATAAGAATATGCCCGGTTCAATTATGGCAATGGCACGGATTAACAGACCAAGTCTGATGGTTTACGGCGGCACAATCAGAGCAGGTCACTTCGGTTCAAATAAACTGGACGTTGTATCTGCATTCGAAGCTTATGGAAAATATCTTTCCAACGAATTTTCCGAGGAAGATATGAAGAATGTAATTAAACATGCCTGCCCGGGTGCAGGAGCCTGCGGCGGGATGTATACTGCAAATACAATGGCAACGGCAATCGAAACTCTTGGAATGAGCCTCCCCTATAGTTCTTCTGCTCCTGCAAACGATATATCAAAAATTAAAGAATGCCGTTCAGCCGGAAAAGTTATACTGAATCTCCTTGAAAAAGATATTAAGCCGAGAGATATATTGACCCGTGAAGCTTTTGAGAATGCAATTACTATTATCATTGCTTTAGGAGGTTCTACAAATGCTGTAATGCACCTTGTAGCCATGGCAAAGGCTGCCGGTGTTAATCTTACTATTGATGATTTTCAGAAAATATCGGATAAAACACCTTATATAGCTGACTTGAAACCAAGCGGCAAATACGTAATGGAGGATCTTCATAATGTCGGAGGAGTGCCTGCAGTGCAAAAGCTCTTACTGAAGGAGGGGCTGTTAAACGGAAAATGCCTTACGGTTACAGGAAAATCGCTTGAAGAAAACCTGGGAGGTTTACCTGGGCTGAATGAAGATCAAAAAATTATTTCCCCTTTAAATAATCCTATAAAGAAAACAGGGCATCTTCGGATTCTTTATGGAAATCTTGCACCTGAAGGAGCCGTGGCTAAAATTACGGGGAAAGAAGGGCTGAAATTTTCCGGACCGGCAAAAGTGTTTAATTCAGAAGAGGAATGCCTCGAGGCAATTGAAAAAAATATTCTATCCGAAGGAGATGTAATTGTAATACGCTATGAGGGGCCAAAAGGCGGACCGGGAATGAGAGAAATGCTGACAATTACTTCTGCTATTATGGGGAAAGGTTTGGGAAGCAGCGTTGCTTTAATTACCGAC
>JBLNGL010000278.1:0-2559 GCA_050264735.1 Ignavibacteria bacterium
CAAAGTTTAGCCATGCAGAGCTCATTTTGTCAGCTAATTTCCAGGCTTCTTCTGAATTGCCTGTCCAGTCTGGTCTCAAATCAACATTATTGAATGCCAACGGAATGTCCAACCCATGAAATGAACCTTTTGATGCACTGTCAACAGGACTTTTCCACGCTAAAAAATAAACATATAATGGTACATTTCCCTGCACAGCCCTTGCATCTGCTGTTCTTATCGTAAAAGGCCTGAAAACATTATCAATAGAAAGAAGATCCTGAGGTGTATAATCAGGATATGCCTTTGCGAATAGAGCAATGTATTGATTGGTTCTGTCGCCATATTCTTTTGCCAATCGTTCTTTTGCCTGTTCCATGGTCAGGTCTTTTTCGGCATACACTGTTGGCATCAGTTCATTGAGTGTGGTACCAATCATCAGGGGTATATTTTTTGAAATATCGGCAAAACCGGGGCTGAAAGGTTGCTGGAGCAAAACAACACCGTCGGCAGAAGGTGCAAAGCCAAACATTGTTGGCGATCCGGGTTTTCTTGGACCAGAAATTTTTGCTATTGCATCATTTCCTGCTTTTACAAGATTCAGGTATGGGATAGTATCCAGTTTTTCTACATCGTCTGCTGTAAGCCCTAAATTTTCAAGAACCGCTAAACCAAGGGCTTGCGATTTTTCTTTAGTCATTACATTTAGCAGCGTTCCACTTTGAATGATTGACTTGTGAAACAAACCTTTTGCCGCCGGCATACACATGAGCGTGCCAACTTTTCCACCGCCGCCTGATTCGCCAACAATGGTTACATCGGAAGGGTTGCCTCCAAAATTTTCAATATTACTTTTGATCCACTCCAGGGCTTTCACAATGTCGAGCATGCCAACATTTGCCGATTGGGAATATTGTGCACCACATGCCGACAAATCAAGGAAGCCAAGAATATTCAACCGGTGATTTACAGACACCATAACAACATCACCTTTTTTTACCAACGCTTTTCCGTATGTCATCGGGTCGTTGCTGGCGCCAACGTGAAAACCACCGCCATGCAGCCAGAGCATTACCGGACGTTTTTTGCCATCCGATATTCCCTGTGTCCATACATTTACACTAAACAATTTTTTTTCGTTTTGAATGGAATCGGGATACCAGGGTACTATTTGTTTGGCTACCGGCCCAAAGTCCTTACATTCAAGAATACCGTCCCATGCATCAGGATCTTGCGGAGGCATAAATCTTTCGGCCCTGGCATATGGAATTCCTTTGAAAATAAATATACCGTCGTCAATACTGCCTGAAATTGCGCCATAGGTAGTTTTAACAACTGGTTTTTGATTTTGGTTAGTTTTTAGGTTAAAACCTGTAAAACATAATCCGACTGCAATTAAAAAAAAGAAAATAAAGTTTGTTAATAGTCTCATAGTATAAATATTTGTTTAAGTTTTAGTAATGTGCAAAATAATGTTAAAAATTCATTTTATCTCATTTTTAACTTGTTAGCAGGTTGTCTTTTTGCATGCGGCGCAACTCCCTTTATTAGCGTATAACGGCCTGCGGTTAACCCGCTGTTCAGAAGGTAAATATTTTCTTAAACTGTTTTGATTATTAAACTTGTATTTTCTTTGTAAAGCTTCGCCTGGTCTATCCCATTTCCCTGGATTTCTGCAAGTGGGAAATTTTACAATATCGGAACTTTGTTAATTATTGACATGGTTACAGACGTGATCCCTCCAAACCGAATCCCGCTTTTGCTCACTTTCGCGTACCCCTAAATTCTATAACAACTAATAAAGTAATTCAATTTTTGTTTATTGGCAAGAATAATATTCAAATCAGTGTTTGAATTTTGAGCATATTCTAAGCATTTAATTTTCTTTTGGGTATAAGAGCACCATTAATAGCTATTAATTAAACCAAAGGGAAATAAATGCGAAAAAATATTTTAGTTACTCTACTTTTTGTATTATGCCTAGTCGGAATTTCTCCAGCCCAGATTGCTCCTGAAGAATCTCTTGGGCAAACATTATGTTATGTAGGAACAAACGGCAAAAGAAAAAGGGCATGCTGTAAATACTTGGAAAACTTCCGGAATAGAAATGCTTCAGGAAAAAGAATATGGCATTGCTACCATTTATAAAGGCGATCCAGTTACGGAAGTGACAATAAGATATAATGCGGGATCTCTTTCGAGCGCAGTTCAAATAATTATTACTTTTACCGAAATGTTTCAATCGCGAGGGTTTAATATCGTAAATGAAACATCATCTCAAGTAACACTTCAAAGGTATGGAAAAACTATCGATTTGTATTATGAAGCAAAATTTAGCAGCTATGATGTAATCATAAATGCAAAAGCCAAAGAGTAATTAAAGCATGGAAAGGCTTAATAACCTTTCCTTTAAATTGAGTTTTAAACTAGATCTTTGGAGTTTTCCCAGGCTCCTCAAAATAGTACCGGTTATCTGTTAAATCGAAAAGATTTTAAATCTGATACGACACCCCTCTTTGAAAATCAGAATGAAAATCGATTTTGGAATTTTTTGGGAAAAAATTTTTATCCGTCTATAAG
>JBLNGL010000279.1:0-4280 GCA_050264735.1 Ignavibacteria bacterium
ATCATTTCCGCATCGGGAATGGCGGAAGGCGGAAGAATTCTTCATCATCTGAAAAATAATATTGAGGAATCGAATAATCTTATTCTCTTTGCGGGATATGCCGCAAAGGAAACTCTCGCAAGAAAAATTATGGACGGAATGACGGAAGTAAATATCCTGGGAGATCCGTATAAAGTAAAAGCAGAGATAGTAAAGATGGATTACTTCAGCGCGCATGCAGATCAGAACGGACTTCTGAATTACCTTACCTTTTCAAAGAAGGATAAGCTTAAAAACATTTTCCTTGTACACGGCGAAGAAGAAGAAGCTCTCCCCTTAATGGAGAAGATCAAAAGCAGCGGATATAAAGGGGTTCATTACACGAAAAGAGGGGAAGTATTTGAGCTATAGGAATATTAATCCGTGAAAATCCGTGCAATCAGTGTCATCCGTGTTCTATTGTTCCAGAAAGGAATAGAACACGGATAAAACGGATGACACGGATTCACACAGATATTGAATATACTTTTTGATCAACTTTATTTATATGTACTTAGATCATTAGTTATGTTATATGTCTTATTTTTCAATAATGGATCACATAAACTTTCACTTACTTTATTATTTTATAAGTAAATAATGGTATGATTAACTTTTTTTCTATTTTCAAAGTAATCAGCTATAAAAATTTCTTTTTTAAAGGATAAACCAATGAAAAAGTTTCTAAAAATAACCGGCATAGTAATTTTAGTAATTATCCTTTTAATGATTCTCCTTCCTTTTCTATTTAAAGGAAAAATTATTGAAATTGTAAAGAAAGAGGCAAACAAAAAATTAAATGCAACTTTAAATTTTGAAGATGCAGGGCTGAATTTCTTTTCAAGCTTTCCTGACTTAACTCTTAGCCTTGATGAATTATCTATTGTTAATAAGGCGCCTTTTGAGGGAGATACGCTCGTTAAGCTGAAAGAATTTTCCGCATCGGTTGATTTATGGAGCATAATCGGCGGAGATCAAATTAAAGTTGAAGGAATTTCCTTAGATGAACCGACAATTTTTGTTTATGTCCTGAAGGACAGTACGGCTAATTACAACATAACCAAACCCGATTCGGCAGCTGAATCCGATACATCTGCCGGGGGAAACCTTGCAGTAAAATTAAAAAAGTACTCCATTGATAACGGCACAATTGCATACATAGATCAGACTTCCGATATGCTTTTAATGATAAGAAATTTAAATCACGCAGGTTCCGGTGATTTCTCCAAAGAAAATTTTATGCTTGAAACAAATACAGACATTGGTGAATTAACCGTGGAGAAGAGCGGTATAAAATATTTAAACAAGGTTAAGGTTAAGGCGGATGTAAATGTTAATGCAGACATGACTCAAAAAAAATTCTCGTTTGATAAAAATGAATTTCAGCTTAACAATTTAAAATTAAAATTTGACGGATTTGTACAGCAGCTTGAAGAAGGCTTCAAAATGGATTTAAACTTTGCTTCGGTTAACAATGAGTTCAGAGATATTATCTCATTAATTCCTGCGGTTTATTCACAGAATTTTGAGGATCTAAAATCTTCCGGGAAAATGAGTATGAAAGGAAGCGCAAAGGGAGAATATAAAGGAGAAAATCTTCCGGCTTTTGATGTTGCAATAAATGTTGATAACGGTAAATTTCAATACCCGAAGCTGCCTACACCTGTTAATAATGTCAACATGGATTTGGCAATCAATAATCCGGGAGGGGATGCCGATAAAACTGTAATAAACATGAAATCTCTTCACTTTGAGCTGGGAAATGAACCTTTTGATGCAAGTCTGCTTGTAAAAAATCCAAAATCCGCTCCTTACATTGATACAAAAGCCAAAGGAAAAATTGATCTGGCAAAATTAAAAAATGCGCTTTACATGGAAGACGTTGCCAAGCTTGAGGGTATAATTAATTCCGATTTCCGGGCAAACGGAACTATTGCAGGTTCTGATGTAAAGTCGATTGAAAATATTTCTGCTCAAGGAAATATTTCCTTCAGCAATATAGTATACGGATCATCGAAGATGCCCGATGAAGTTAGAATCAGCCGGGGGAACCTGGTGCTTACTCCCAAGCGTTTCAATTTAAATGATCTTAATGTTCAAATCGGGAAGAGCGATTTAAAAGCAGAAGGACAGCTTGAAAATATGATCTCCTATGTGTTAAGCGACGGAACAATAAGAGGCAGTCTTTCTTTGAATTCGAATTTCTTTGATATTAATCCATTAATGAGCGGCGATGAAGAGACAGCAAAAAAGAGCACCGATACTTCAAAGGTAAAAGCCGCTTCCCTCCCGGAAAGAGTCAACTTCACACTGAATTCGAATTTTAAAAAAGTTATTTATGATAATCTCACACTTACTGATGTAAAAGGAATTATAATTATCGCCGATCAGAAAGCTGTTTTAAAAAACCTAAGCATGAATACTTTGGGCGGGAATATAATTGCCGACGGTTCATACCGCGCTCCTGAAGGAGAAAACCCGGACATTGCTTTCAATCTGAATATCAGCAATTTAGGGTTTAAAGAAGCTTTTAAAAGTTTTGTAAGCGTGCGGCGGTTTGCACCGATGGCTCAATATATTGACGGGGAATTTAATTCAAAACTGACATTAACTTCCTCGCTTGATGAAAATATGCAGCCTGTTTGGAATTCATTCAACAGCAGAGGATCCTTCAGCATAAAAAATGCAGCAATAAAAGATTTTAAACCGCTGCAGGCAGTCGGCAATGCTTTAAACCTGGATGTTCTGAAGAATCCGTCTTTAAGTAATGTTTCAACAACATTCAAGATTACAAACGGAAGATTGTATGTCGATCCGTTCAGCTTTAAAGTTCTTAATTACGATGTTGTCGTTTCAGGTTCAAATGGAATTGATCAAACTATAGATTATTCATTGGGAGTAAAGATACCGGCTTCAAATTTAAAGCAGCAGGGAAATAAGGCAATAAGCAGCATCCTTAAAAAAGATGTTCAGCTGATTACTGCAAACAGTGTGGAAGTAAAAGCGAATATAAAAGGCTCAATTGAAAATCCTTCCGTCTCAACTTCTGCCGGCGATATAATCCAGGAAACTGAAAAGCAGGTTACTGAAGAGGTAAAGAAGGAAGTGAATAAGCAGATAGAAGAAAAGAAGCAGGAGGCTGAAAAGGAAGTCCAGAAACAGGTGGACACCGCAAAGACCAAGCTGCAGAAGGAAGTTACGAAGAAATTTAAGGATTTATTTAAAAAGAAATAAGAGCTTTGCTTGCGGAGATGAGGAATGCGGTTCAGAAAAGTTATCAAACAGGATCATTTTTCCCTAATGAACGTGCTTTCTAAAAAAATGTTACATCAAGCTTCCATAAATCTTTTTTTAAAATCATAATCCGGAATTCAAATGATCAGAATAATTTTAGCGGTTTGCTTAGTTCTCACTCCGCAAGTTTTATCCCAGCATAAAGAATTAACGGTCGAAGACATTTTCACAAACAGGCAGTTCTACGGGAAATCATTATACGGAGTAAAATGGTCAGATGAAGGGAATAAATTTTCATTTCTCGGGTATGATGAGGAGAGCAGGTCCGTATCTATTTATGAACATGATGTTAAAACCGGAAGCGAAGAAATTTTAGTTAGAGAAAGTGATCTTATTCCGGAAGACACTCTTAAGAGAAAAGAATTTCCAATAGAAAATTATTACTGGTCGTCTGATGAAAAATATATTTTATTCACGGAGCTCCTGCCTTCAAGGGGGAAAAAGACCGGCGGCGGTTTTTACATTTATAGTTTGAAAGAAAAGGAATTAAAACTTTCGGTAGAATCCGAAGAACCCCAGGTAAATATTAAATTTTCCCCGGACTGTAAAAAAACCGGGTTTGTTAGAAACAATAATCTCTTCATCATGGATCTTGAAACAAAGAACGAAACACAGCTTACATTTGACGGCAGCGAAGTAATATTGAACGGAGTCTTCGACTGGGTTTACGAAGAGGAATTTTCGATTATCGAAGCATGGGAATGGTCGCCTGACAGCAGAAGAATTGCCTTCTGGAGATTGGACCAATCAGCCGTTCCCGAATTTAATATTGTTAACTGGGATTCAATTTATCCGCAAGTGAATGTAATGAGATACCCTAAACCGGGATTTCCAAATTCATCGGTAAAGATCGGAGTCATTGATTTGGAATCTAAAAAAACAACCTGGATGGATATAGGAGAGGAACCGGATATTTACATTCCCAGAATTAAATTTACTGCTGATCCTAAATTGCTTTCAATTCAAAG
>JBLNGL010000280.1:0-2808 GCA_050264735.1 Ignavibacteria bacterium
AAGTTTTTATAAACCCTGTGACCAAACCCCATAAGCTTGAATTTTGATTCTTTATCCTTTGCAAGGTCAATATATTTTTTATAATTGCCGCCGTCACTCTGAATTTTTTCAAGCATTGTAATAACTTGCTGGTTTGCACCGCCGTGAAGAGGTCCCCACAATGCACAAATCCCTGCGGAGATTGAAGCAAAAAGATTTGCCTCACTGCTTCCAACCATTCGAACAGTAGAAGTGCTGCAGTTTTGCTCATGATCTGCATGAAGAATTAAGAGCAGATCCAGAGCATCTTCCATCACCTTAGGCACATCATAATCTTCGGATGGAACAGCAAACATCATATGGAGAAAATCTGCCGCATAACTGAGAACATTATGAGGATAAATGTAGGGCTGACCGATAGATTTTTTATATGAAAATGCAGCAATAGTATTCAGCTTGGCAATAAGTCTAATCATGTTCAAATCAATATCAACATTATGATTTGTTTCAGGGTAAAATGCCGATAATGAACTTACCATTGAAGACAACATTCCCATCGGGTGCGCAGTAGGCGGATACCCTTCGAAGAATTTTTTCATATCTTCATGAATTAAACTATGATGACGGAGGAGGTAATTAAATCTTTCAAACTCGGCTTTTTTCGGCAAGTAACCGTAAATTAAAAGAAAAGCTACTTCTGTAAAGGTAGATTTTTCGTCCAGCTCCTCAATTGTATACCCACGGTAACGAAGTATTCCTTTTTCCCCATCGATAAAGGTTATTGCACTGTTGCAGGAACCGGTATTTCCGTATCCGCTGTCGGAAGTTATTGCACCAGTTTTGCTTCTAAGCTGTGCAATATCGATCCCAACTTCCCCTTCTGAACCCACATGAACCGGGAGTTCAATTTCTTTATCATGAAAAGTTAATTTTGCAGCTTCCATAACTTTTGTTTCGTTCATATTTCTTACCCCTTTCTACATGGATATTATAATTTATAAAAAATTTACTTATGAACTCAATCTTCGTATTGATTCCAACAAAATGATTTTAATTACAGAACATTTAAATTTTATACAAGAATCTAACTATGGGAACTGATAATATCAACAAGGGTACCGCAATTTGCTATGGTTTAAACACTACTCTGGTACCTTGAAAATAATTTGATTCTCAAGGAAAAAATAAATTTAACCATCTGAATTTATTATAAGATTTGCGGCAATTCTGCCGCTTTTAACGGCACTTTCAATGGTCGATGGCAGCTTTGTATCGACCCAATCCCCCGCAAAAAATAAATTTTTAATTTTAGTTTGAGAGCCGGGTCTCTTATACAAAATTTTATTTGAAGGAACGAAAGTAGCTCGTTTTTCCTTAATAACTTTATAATAGGTCACCAAGCTTTTAACTATCCCGGTGAACCTGAGCAATTCTTCACAAGCAGCATTAAATATCTCTTCCTTCGGAGTATCTGAAAGATAATCCGCATCGCTGATTACAAGGGTCAAATGCGTGCCGTGATTAAAGATCCATTGTACGGGAGAATCTATCAATCCATAAAACTTTCCCGTCAATCGATTCTCTTTAAGCCAAATATGAATATTTACAATGGTTGAATATTCAAAATCATTCATCCCTTCGAAGTGATAATCCGGAATAACTCTCTGCAGCGCATACAGCGGAACTGCGGTTATTAAAAAGTCAAAATTCTTTATTTCTCTTTTATTTGTTTTTATGGATACAGTCTTTCCTCCATCCTCAATAAGTTCAATCACTTCTTCATTTAAAGAAATTATGCCGTGATGATTCTTAAGAAAATTTCCGGCATCGGGGCAGAATACATCACTTAAGCCTTTACCGGGGATTATGATTGCGGCACTTTTATTTCCCCTGAAAAATATTTTTTTCAAAATATCGGAAAAAGTTCTTGCGGATGCTTTTTTAATATTTGTATTGAGCGCTCCGACAGCCAGCAATTCCCAAAAAGCTTTTTGAATATTTTCCGTCTGCCCCTCAATTTCAAGCCAATCAAATACGCTCAAATTTTCCAGCTTTTTGCTAAAAGAGAAATATAACTTAAAAAAGAATTTTAAAAGTCTTAATCTCTCGTTTAGTGATAGTGCTTTGTAATTTAATAATCCGAATAGAAGGCTGAAAGGGTAAGGAAAAGGAAAAGCTTTTAATTTTTGGACTGAAAAACCGGGTTTTAAGAAATTTACTTCCAGTTTTTTTTGGATGAAAAGATTTTTTTCCGCACCTATTAATCTGAAAAAGCTTAAAGTATCTTTATAACAACCCATTAAAATATGCTGACCGTTATCAATGCATGATTCAGTTTCCCTATCGATGAATGAATATGCTCTGCCTCCCAGCTTGGAAGAAGCTTCAATAAGTTCAACACTAAACCCGGAATCGGCAAGGTAAACTGCAGACGAAAGTCCTGCTAATCCTCCTCCTATAATAATGCACTTTTTCAATTCTAGATATTATGTTTTCTTAATCTTAGTCCTAATCTTACTCTTAATCTTGAGCTAGTAAAATAATATAATGTTTTAGTTAATCGTTAAACGTTAATAGTTAATCGGTGCGGAGTAACATTAACGATGATATATTAACAATTAACTTTCTGAATTAATGTATAATTTAAAAATCTTCTTCAATAAGAATAATATTAAGATTATGATTAAGATTAAGAAGTGATGTTAAAAGGTTCAACGAATTAATTAATAAACCAGGCTGTATTTTGCCCAAACGCCTAAAGCAATTCCGACTTTTTCAACTTTAGAGACCTTGATATTTTTCTGGTAAACATCGTAATCGGCATGGATA
>JBLNGL010000281.1:0-6430 GCA_050264735.1 Ignavibacteria bacterium
TAGTGGAAAAGCACAACGGGCAGATCTGGTTCTACTCTCAAAAAGATGAAGGAAGTGAATTTCACTTTACAATCCCGATTTCAAAAAATACCATTCTGCTTGTTGAAGATAATAAGAAGGATAGAGATAAATACGAGCAGTTAATTAGGGAAAATTTTCCTGCCTTTGACCTGGTTATAACAGAAAACGGCTATGAAGCATTAAATTTTATATTGAAAAAAGCCCCTTCACTTATAATTACAGATGACGATATGCCTTTAATGAGCGGCATTCAGCTCATCCAGTCGGTTAAAAATATTGAAAGGACCAGGTCTATACCTTTTATAGCGATGATTTCGAAATGTGATGAAGTACGCATGAAAGATTATGAAAACCTGGGGATCACTGAAATCCTGCAGAAACCGATCCCGGGGGAACAATTCTGTAAAAAAGTGCAGCTGAATCTCGGTTAATCACAAATTTTTAAAAAACTCATTATTTTTTTTATCTCGCAAAAATTTCTGTATAAATTCATTTTATCTTGTTAAATTTTAAGAGAAGTTTCAGGAGGATAGTTTGAATATTTCAATAGTAGGAACCGGCTATGTCGGGCTGGTTACAGGTACCTGTTTTGCAGAAACAGGCAACAATGTTATTTGTGTGGATGTGGACAAAGAAAAGCTGGAGAAGCTTCAGAAGGGAAGAGTACCAATCTATGAACCCGGTCTTGACGCCCTTTTTGAAAGAAATATAAAAGAAGGCAGACTTACATTTACAAATCATCTTCCGGAAGCCGTCCGGAAGACGGAAATTATTTTTCTTTGCCTGCCGACTCCTCAAGATGAGGACGGCAGCGCCGATCTTAAATATGTCCTTGGAGTTTCGGAAGACCTTGGAAAATTATTTAAGAATGAACCTTCACTCGGCTTTAAAGTTATTGTCGACAAATCTACGGTTCCCGTCGGCACCAGCGACAAAGTACGTAAAGCCATAAAAAAACATGCACCGGATTTCGAGTTTGATGTGGCTGCTAATCCGGAATTTTTAAGGGAGGGCTTAGCGGTAGAAGATTTCATGAAGCCTGAAAGAGTTGTGGTCGGGACAAGCAATCCGAAAACAAAACAAATTATTGAAGAGCTTTATGAACCGTTTGTCAGGTCGGGAAATCCTATTTATTTTATGGATGAAAAGTCTGCCGAGATTACCAAATATGCCGCCAATTGTTTTTTGGCTACCAAAATTTCCTTCATGAATGAAATAGCAAATCTTTGCGAATTAACCGGAGCAGAAGTAGATAAGGTCAGGATAGCAATGGGTGCGGATTCTAGGATCGGCAAGAGATTTCTTTTCCCCGGCGTTGGTTACGGGGGATCGTGTTTCCCTAAAGATGTATACGCATTGGTAAATACTGCAAACGAAAATAAATATGATTTTAAAATCCTGAAATCCGTAATTGCGGTTAATAATCTTCAGCCCGAATTGTTTTTTAATAAGATCTTAAGCCATTTTAAAGGGAATATTTCCGGGAAGCATTTTGCTGTCTGGGGATTGGCGTTTAAGCCTAATACCGATGACGTACGTGAAGCTCCCTCAATTAAAATTATAAGCAAGCTAATTGAAAATAAGGCTACTATAAATGCTTATGATCCTGAAGCTGTTAGTACAACCCGAAAAATACTGGGAGATAAAATATGCTATTCGGAACATAGTTATGAAGCTTTGAAAAATGCAGACGCTTTGCTGATAATAACAGAATGGAATGAATTCCGGAATCCGGATTTTGATAAGATTAAATCTTTATTAAAAGAGCCGGTTATATTTGACGGCAGAAATGTTTACGATATGCAGAGAATGGCGGAGATGAAATTTATTTACTACTCTGTCGGAAGAACGCCTGTAGTTAGATAATGCAGAGATCAAGATAGCTTTATGGAAAGATTTAATGTTAATAGAATACATCCAATAAAAGCATGGTTTGCATTATATACCAAACCTAGAAGTGAATTTAAAGCCGCAGAACAGATTGAATCAATCGGAGTCGAATATTACCTTCCCTCCGTAATAAAAATCAGGCAGTGGAGCGACCGGAAGAAAAAAATTACCGAGCCCCTGCTGAGAGGATATATTTTTATTTTTGCCGATGAGAAGGAACGCATCAGCTGCCTCGAGCAGTATTCGGTCGTGAGGTGCATATGTGAAAGAGGTGCTCCTGCAAAAATTCCCGCATGGCAGATTGATAATTTGAAGACTATGCTGCTTACTCAAACTGATTTTTATATCCAGGAAGGACTTGCCCCGGGAGTGAAGGTTCTTATAAAGGAAGGTCCGTTTTCCGGTGTTACAGGAAAAATCCAGGATGCTGTTCACGGCAAAACAATTGCAGTATCTATTGATCTTTTAAACCGTTCTGTAATCGCTTACCTTCCGAAAGAAAGCATTTTTGAAATAGTAAAAGACTAACCTAAATTCCTCCCGTATTTTTTCCGTTATAATAAAATCTCTTTTCTCTCCAAACTTTTTCATATTTTTATTAAGTTTAATCTGCTCCTGTTTTAGAGATGACAGATTTCTAAAACCTGTCATGTCTTTCAGTGAAATTTTCATTATAAATAGAATATAAAATGGTCAACCAGCCGGATTTGATATTGATGAAAAAAGGCGACGCAGTAAATCATTTTTTAGTAATCAGAAAATGTGAACTGCGCAGCAGGAAAGATAACCGGGGGCAGTTCCTGCTTCTTGAAGCCGGTGATAAATCTGCAGCCGTAAACTGCAACATGTGGGAAAATTTTGAGCAGGTATATCCCGGGATTAAATGCGGAGATATAGTAAAAATTAATGGGATTATGGATGATTACCAGGGAACACCGCAGATCAAGATTGGAAATATCAGATCGGCTGTTCCGGATGATAATGTGCTGCACTCAGACTTGATGCCGAGATCTAAAAGAAATCCGGACGAAATGAAAAAGGAGTTCACCTGCAGAATTGAAAAAATTTCCGATCATAATCTGCGCATGCTGATGAACTTAATCTTTATTGAAGAAAACCTTCAAAAGTTCTCGGCTGCTCCTGCCGGAAAATCGTGGCACCATTCCTATATACATGGATTAATCGAACATACTTTGGAAATTATAAAGATCTGCGATCTGATGTGCGACATTCATCATGAATTGAACCGTGATCTCTTGATCTGCGGAGCAATGATGCATGATTATGGAAAAACCGATGAGCTGAACTATGATACTTTCTTTGAGTATACGGATAAAGGAAAACTTCTTGGTCATATTGTAATTGCCGCTATGTTGGTTAATGAAGAAGCAAAAAAAATTCCCGATTTTCCCGAAGAGTTAAAAGACTGCCTGCTCCACCTGATTTTAAGCCATCAGGGGAAACTGGAATATGCATCTCCGGTTGTTCCCAAGACGGTTGAAGCAATTGCACTTTACCAGGCGGATGAATTAAGCGCAAAAGTAAATGCATATAAGAATGCTATAAATACTGAAATAAAAAATGACGGCAAATGGACTAAATTTTTAAATATTGTTTCAACCGATCTCTTTAACCACGGGTTGACTTCCGAAATTGAAGAAGAAATAAAAAAAACTTTATTCGACTAATGAAAGAAAGTTCATGAATATATCTTTAAAGCTTTCCGGAAAATTTCTTTTTGATTTCTTTCTGATCTTATCTTTTATACTTATTCCTTTTGCAGTAAAGTCTCAATCAGTTGATGAGCTTCTTGCTGAAGGAGACAAGGCGGTTGAAGAATTTAACAGTAAAAAAGCACTAGATATTTATTTGAAGGCAGATAAAATTTCTCCGGGAAACTGGCAAGTAAAATGGCGGATCAGCAGGAGCTATATTGATATTGCCGAACATATGCCTGCTGAAACGGCGGATCAGGAAGATGCACAGTACGCAGAGTTTGAAAAAGCTTTAAGCTATGCGGAAAATACGGTCAAGCTTGCCCCCGATCAATCAATCTCATATATAAGAAGAGCGGCTGCTAATGGTAAAATTGCATTATTCAAAGGAGTTTTTTCTGTTGCAGGCATTGTAAATAAGGTGAAAGAAGATTGTGAAAAAGCAATTAAGCTGAATAACGGCGGAAATTATATTCAGGCTCTCGCCCATTATATTCTTGGAAGAACTCATGCAAAGGTGAGTGAAAAATGGGCTCCTGCGCGTGCGGTTATAGGGTTGGGGTGGGCAGATAAAGAAGCAGCACTAAAAGAGTTGAAAAAAGCAGTCGAACTTTTCCCCGATTTCAGAATGTTTCTCCTGGATTTAGGGAAGATATATTTGGATGAAGATGAAGAAACAAAGGCGAAAGAAACACTTACTAAAGTTTTATCCACACCCAAGAAAGATGAAGATGATGATGAATTATTAAAAGAAGCAAAACAGCTTCTGGATGAAATTAAAAAAGGATGATTACTAAAATAAGCAGAACAGATGTTTACATTTTCAAAAGATTTTTTAGAGCGTTTATCTGCAGCAGAGCAAATTGTATTTTTCACCGGGGCAGGAATTTCTGCTGAAAGCGGTATTCCTACATTCAGAGGGAAAGACGGAATCTGGAATAAACTAAATCCTGAAGAGCTGGCAAATTTCAATGCATTCCTGAAAAATCCGCAGCTGGTTTGGGAATGGTATAATCACCGTAAAAAAATTATTCATGAATCTGAACCTAATAAAGGCCATTTCGCAATTGCCGAGTTTCAGAATTTTTTCGGCAGCGTCAGTGTAATTACCCAGAATATAGACAACCTTCACTTCAGGGCTGGAAGCAGAACCGTATTCGAGCTTCATGGAAATATTGAAAGAAATTACTGCATCAAATGCGGAGTAAAATATAATTCGGAGCTGGATTTCAGGGATGGCGTACCTAAATGCAGCTGCGGCGGAATCATTCGGCCTGATGTAGTTTGGTTCGGCGAATTTCTTCCCCAGGACCAATTTAAAAAATCGGAAACAGCGTCAATCCGCAGCGATATTTTTTTTATTGTGGGAACCTCTGCAATTGTTTACCCTGCCGCATCATTAATTTTTTCCGCAAAGGAAAATGGTGCCTACCTTGCGGAGATTAATATTGAAGAAACCGAGGTTTCCTCAATATCCGATCAATCTTTTTTTGAAAAAGCCGGGACGGTTCTTCCTGCATTAATTGAAGAGATAAAAAAAATAAAATAATCCGGGTCAGCTTCTTTTTTTTAATCCCAGGATTTTACAAAATTTCTGCATCCGGATCTGCTCCCCTTCACTCAGTAAATTCATCTCTTCTCTTATCATCTGAACCTGACGGGGAAAAAGTTTTTCGAACAGATTCCTCCCTTGTTTTGTCAGATTAAGCATAAAGCATCGTCTGTCTTCCCCCCGTTCTCTTTTAACTAATTTCTGCTTTTCAAGGTTGTCTATTATGAGAGTTATATTTCCCCCGCTTCTGAACAGCTTATTCCCCAGTTCTTTCTGGTTTAACGGACCTAAATGGTAAAGAGCATCCAGCGCACTGAATTGGATTTCCGTCAATCCTTTTGTAATTATGAATCCGTTGATCCTTGTCCTTACGGATTCCGAAGATCTAATTAATTTAATGTATGTATCAAGCGCAATTATTTCCTTTTTAGTTCCTTTATAACGGGTGCCCATAATAAATTAATTTTCAAATAGTTTTAACTATCATATCAAGAATTTATGACAGGTCAAAATTATTAATAGATTCATTTAAGAATAATTGCCGGTTTATACCGTGCGCCGGGGAGTTAAAAGATTTAAAATTCCTACAAAAATTACTGCACCGATAATTGACCAGACTACGGGATAAGAAGTATCGCCGATTTCAATTACAAAGAAATCGGGGAATCCGAATTGTTTTGCCAGCCAGGAGCCAAGAAGGGCGCCGATAAATCCTACCGCAATCGAAAGAAAACAGCCTCCGCGTGAAAATCCGACTAATGCCTGTGCAATTGAACCGCAGATTCCTGCTATAATGAGAAGTATTATTAAATCTAAAAGTGACATTAAAACTCCTTAAACTTTAATTATTTAAAGAACAAATTATACAGAGTTTTTATTGCTTTTAATGCGGAGAAACAATTTTGGCACGGAGCCGCAGTTACTTTTTTGAATCCTTTTTTTGTCGTGTACATCATATGTTATAAAAATAAGGAAGTAAATAATATGAAATATACAGTTGAAGGAACCGACATAAATTTTGATCAGGAAGTTTTAAAATCTAATGTGCCCGTGCTGGTTGATTTTTGGGCTCCCTGGTGCGGTCCCTGCAGAATGGTTGCCCCCATTTTGGATGAAATTGCACGGGAATATCAGGGCAAATTAAAAGTTGTAAAGCTGAATACCGATGAGAACCAGATGGTTGCCATGAAATACGGCATTAGAAGCATTCCTACTTTGGGTATTTTTAAGGACGGTGAAGTGGTTGATGCGG
>JBLNGL010000282.1:0-9414 GCA_050264735.1 Ignavibacteria bacterium
GGGGGATAATAAACTTCCCCTGATAAATGATTCTCGGACATTATAATTTCTCCTTATTGCGAGATTATTGATTAAAGGTTTATGAAGGCGGATGAAATTATAAGTTCATTCAAAAAAAATCAACAAAATATTCTAAAAGCTGATAATTTTGTCTTGTAAAACACATTTTCATAATGTGGAACTTATCTCCATATTCATCCGGGCCGGAAGGAAATATTTACATCTTTTTATATGCTTTTTTACTTAAGAAGAACTCCGAGCAATATCATACAAGAAATCCTTCTGCAAAAAAAATTTTAAGAAGTGCCGATTAAGCAATCTTAAGATAATATATCCGACTGTCTTATCAATTCTTATTATAATACATAAAATATTCCGCTTGGCATAGAAAATGCAATTTACAGCAAAAAAGTTTATTAAGAATATCATTATTAAAGTTATGATTAAATCAATTTATATAGTTTTTGCATTTATTTTTTTAACTGTGCAAAACCTGCCTCAATCCGCCGGCAAATTTCACGTTTATTCAGATGCACATGTTTTTTCAGGAGAATTCAGGCTAACCCGGTCTTATACCGATTTTAAAAAAGAAACTTTCAGCTTTGCTGGAATGGGTATGTATGAGTATTTCTTTTCCTCAAAAACAAGAAATGCATTTGGATTAAGATTCTTTACCGGTGCGGGAGCTGTTGCCGGTGAAGGAGGAACTAACAGTGCCGGGAGGTCTGTTTATGAAGAATTCAATTCAACTATATTATTGTTCGGAGGCGGAGGCGTCTATTCTTTTTCTGTAAATGAATTTATGGTTCCCTATGTTTTTCTTGGTGCTTCTTTTCTTTTCTTCGATCCCAAAGACGGCAGCGGCAATCCTATGAGCCCTTCAGTAGATTATAAGAAGAACGAAATAAATTATAACGGAGAAATCGGTCTAAGGTTTTTAGTATCGAAGAATTTAACTCTTAATTTAGGAGCGACATTACATGCCAACCCTGCTGATTATCTTGACGGATGGTCAAGGGGCGAGGCAAACGATATGTTTTATTCCGTAGGGATCGGAATGTCATATATAATTTCTTCTCATAAAGACAGCGATGGAGACGGGATTGAGGATGATTTAGACAAGTGCCTGGATACTCCCGAAGGAATAAGAGTTGATGAATTTGGATGTGCATTGGATTTGGATAAAGATAATGTTCCGGACCACCTTGATAAATGTGAAAAAACTCCTTTAGGTGTTAAGGTTGATTCAAAAGGCTGCCCGCTCGATTCCGATAAAGACGGAGTTGCCGATTACCTTGATAAATGCAATCAGACACCTGCAAAAATAAAAGTTGATAAATCCGGATGTCCTCTCGATTCAGATAAAGACGGCGTGCCTGATTACCAGGATAAATGCCAGAATACTAAAGCAGGAGCATCTATTGATGCATTTGGATGCGAAATTAAAGTGAATAAAACTTCACCGCCGGTTAAAAAAATCAGAAAGCTTGTTTTGAATGGTTCTTCCAGCTTTGAAAGCGATAATACTGTGCTGAATGTCGAAGCTATTGAAATGCTTGCAAGATTAGTCCCGGTAATGAAAGAATACCCTGAAACCAGATGGGAAATAATCGGACATACCGATAATACAGGCTCAATCGCAAATAATAAAATGGTTTCACTTGAAAAAGCCAAATCGGTGCAGGAATATTTTGTACGGCAGGGTATAAGCCGAGCCAGGTTCGATATTTCAGGTAAAGGATCTGAGGAGCCTATAGGCGATAATAAGACCGAAGCAGGCAGAGAACTAAACAGAAGAGTTGAAATAATTAATCTAACCATGACTGATTTCGACGAAACTGAAAAAGGAATCCTCACCCAGAAAGTATATAACTATTCTAAAGATAGTTACGTTTCAGATAAAATTTACTCCGACGGTAATTTATTTATGATTGAAGTTTCGAGTTGGAAATCTCAAATAGAAGCCCAGAAGAACGGCGATAAATTAAGAGCTGCCGGTCATAATATAATAGTTACTAATCAAAAAGGTTCTTACAGTGTCAGAGTCGGATATTTTAATTCGGAAGCGGAAGCTAAGGAATACTTAGATAAAAACTTAACGTCTACGGGAAACTAAGTTTTACTATAAGATTTTTACGGGAAGGATGCCAGTCAATTGGGGAATGACTGGCATTCGTATTTTAAAAAGGCGGCATTCTTACATTAATTAATTAATTTAATTTTCACATCATTGTTCCCGTTATATTTTAAGAGAATTTTCAATACGGCTCGTTCATAATAATCCAGCCCGTATTTCGGCTGCTTTCCCGGTGAATGACTATTCATTACTTTAAACAGATAACCGTCTAGGTATGCATCAATAATTGCAGGATGAAGATAATATTTCCGGCAGACGGCAGGCGTATTATTCAATTCATGTGCAGTATGCTTTATAGCTTTAATTATATTCCTTTTATTTTCCTTTTCATTTTGCGTTAACGGTATCTCTTTTAATTCTTTCGCGGCTTTTAAAGTTGCGCCCCAGGTTCTGAAATCTTTTGCAGTAAAATTCTTCTCAATAACCCGGTTTAAATAATTGTTTACATCGACAGACTCTACTGTCCGCCGTGTACCGGTTTCATCAATATATTGAAAGAGACGCTGCCCCGGAAGATCCTGGCATTTTTTTACAATCCTTGCAAGTCTTTGATCTGCGACGGTTATCTTGAACGGCTTTCCGCTTTTCCCTATGAATTCAAAATTTAATGAATACCCGTCCACTTCCAGATGTTTATCTTTTAAAGTGGTCAGGCCGAAAGAATTGTTTTGCTCGGCATAAATATTATTCCCGATCCTGATTAAAGTTGATTCCATCAGCTTTATAATTACTGCCAGAACTTTCTCTCTTGTTAAGGACTTCTTTTTAAGATCGAATTCGACATGCTTTCTTATTGAAGGGAGTGCATGTGCAAAATCAATAAGTTTACTGAATTTATTAGTGCTGCTGAGTTCACTCCAGAACGGATGATAAATGTACTGCTTTCGCCCTCTTGAATCTCTTCCAACAGCCTGAATATGACCATTTTTATTTGTACAAATTAAAACGTCTTCCCAGCCAGGCGGAATAACAAGCGAGTCAATCCGGTACAAAGTTTTTTTATCCATAATTTCATTTCCGCCGGAATCTGTATAAATAAACCTCTTCCCCTTTCTCTTCCTTATTATGCACAATTCATCGCTGTTTGTATAGTTCAATTGAACAGCGTCAGCGAGTTTCAAATCGGAATTTTTCAATATTCATTTCCTTTTTATTTAAAATAAATATGATTTCTTCTTTCTTCTTGAAATTGATCACAATAAATTTCGCCTGCTTCGATGAACTTTAATATAATAATCACACTAGCTCATTTATAATAATTATAGATTAAATTTTAAGATTGAATTTTGAAAACATTACAACTTCAGCCTATAATTGTGGTTATATCGTATACGATGATATGATTGCCGATGTTATTCCGGCAGAAATTGTAAAATGGTAAAAATATGCAAGGTATTAGTTGATTGAAAGAATTAAGCATATTCTTGAACATTATTAGGGAAAAATAAACAGCAAAAAAGCGAAGTAATTAGGAGAATTTTTTGAACTATCTTATTCTTGCTTGCGATTACGATGGAACTCTGGCAAAAGACGGACGTATGTCAGAAGAAACATTCAGGTCTTTAAAGAGGCTGCATGATTCAGGGATAAAACTGATTTTGGTAACAGGCAGAGAGATGGAAGATTTAAAAACAGTTTTTAATCATTTTGAAATTTTCGAAAAAATTGTTGCGGAAAACGGAGCTTTAATTTACGATCCTCATTCCAGGGAAACCAAGCTCCTCGGCACTCCGCCTCCTAAAGAATTCATTGATTCGGCAAAGAGAAACGGAATAAATAAATATTACGTAGGAAAAGTGATTTTTGCAACCTGGAAACCGTTTGAAAAGCTTGTGCTTGAAACCATTCGGGATTTAGGTCTGGAGCTTCAGGTGATTTTTAATAAAGATGCAGTGATGGTGCTCCCCCCGGGTGTAAATAAAGCATCAGGATTGAAAGAGGCATTAAAATTTTTAGAATATTCGCCGCATAATGTAATCGGTATCGGCGATGCCGAGAATGATCATGCGTTCCTGGAGCTTTGTGAAATTTCAGCAGCAGTTAAAAATGCGCTCCCGATGCTTAAAGAATCCGTTGACTATGTAACTAAAGCAGACCATGGAGACGGAGTTTCGGAGTTAATTGAAATTATTCTAAAGGATAATTTCACAGATTTTAAGAAAAGGATTAAGAAAAGCAGCATCCTTTTCGGTTGGGATGAAAATAAAAATGAAATAAACCTTCCAATTTCCGATAACAGCATATTGATCACCGGTTCATCAGGCGGCGGGAAAACTACAATGGCAACCGCAATCCTGGAGCAGCTTGCCGAAAAACAATATCAGTTCTGTTTGATTGATCCTGAGGGAGACTACGCAGAATTTAAAAACGCAGTCCTGGTGGGCTTAAGCAGTCCGCCTAAAATCGAGAACATTCAAAAAGTGCTTCAGAATCCGGAGCAGAACTGTATTGTGAACCTGACAAATATTTCATTGGATGACAGACCTGCTTTTTTTCAAAAATTATTTCCGTCTTTAGTAAGGCTCAGATCCACCTACGGCAGACCTCATTTCATTATATTAGACGAGACTCATCATATGCTGCCTGAATCTTCCATCCCCATAAATTTAAAAAGTGAAGAGCTTAATCAGTTTTTATTTAATGCTGTAAAACCGGCTCATGTTGCTAAACTTATTTTGTCTTCGGTATCGATTGTTCTTTCACTCGGTGAGGAAGCTGATAAATTTTTAAAGGATTATTTTAAAAGCATCGGCGAAGAAGTTCCTGAAATCCCGGAAGGCAAGTATGAATCACTCCTATGGCGGAGGGATAAAAATAAAATATTCACAATAGCAGAAACTATATCACCAAAGATTAAGCTTAAAAGGCATATAAAGAAATATTCCGAAGGAGATCTTGGCGAAGAAAAAAGCTTTGTATTTTCCGGTCCGGATGGGAAACTAAACCTGAAAGCGCAAAATATAATGTACTTTATCCGCATCGCAGAAGGAATTGATGATGAAACTTGGACTTTTCATTTAAAGAAAAATGACTATTCCGCATGGTTTAAAAAAATTATTAAAGATGAGGATCTTGCCGATGAAATAAAAAGAATAGAAGATAATAAAAAACTTTCGCCTGAAGAGAGCAGAGAAGAAATAATCAATAAAATAAAAAATATTTATACTGCTGCAGTATAAACAGTCTTTTTTCACTAATTACTTTTCAATTTTACTCTCTACGCTTCCGTCGGCTCTAACTATGTAAATTTCATTGTTATCTTTTGATGCATAAGCTCTAGCTGCTTCAATAGCCTGTTCCGTAGTTTCGCATAAAGACAACATATCCATTTCTCCTTCATAACGGATGCCCCAGACTCCTTTGTAAGGAGATATAAATATTTTTTTCATATAAATCATCCATTTTTTTTTCAATAATTATCAGCACTATAAAGAATAATAAATGTTATGATTTTTTTTGTAAGTAAAATCACGATATGTAACATTTTCCAGGCAGTGTATTTTTCTAACAGGAATTTAAATGAAGGTGGATTTGCTTATAATTTTATTGATCCGGGCAGATTCAAGTTGTGAAATCATATTAAAATTAAAAAGAGGATGTAACATGAAAAAAAAACTAAGAAAAAAAATAAATCTGGCTTTTGATCGTTTTGCCAGCAAAGCAACATTCTTTTTAGGAAGTTCGGCCGCTTTTTCAACTGCCTTTTTAATTATTATACTTTGGATAATTTCCGGGCCTCTATTTAAATTTTCGGATACCTGGCAGCTTGTAATAAATACCGGGACTACAATTGTAACATTTTTAATGGTTTTTTTAATACAGAGATCGCAAAATAAAGAATCGCTGGCTGTCCAGTTGAAACTAAACGAGCTTGTTGCTTCCTCGAAAGAGGCCAGCAACCGCTTGATTGATGTTGAAGACCTTACCCAGGATGAGCTGGAAATACTTCATAAATATTTTATAAAACTGGCAAAGAGTGCAAAGCAGGATTCAAATCTTAAAGAAACGCACTCCATTGATGAGGAAACAAAAAAAGAAAGGAAAAAGGTACAGTAAGCAGCAGCGGAAGAGTTAAGATTTAATTATTATCTTCATTTACTTTTTTAAGATCTACCGATCCTTCTATGCTAGGCAGCAATGCTTTGATGAAAGCATTTTCCAAAACGCTGCCTATTGTTGACCAGATATTTGCATCCGGATCCTCAAAATTGCCGCTGAGTGGGATTCGCGCAGCAAGCTGATCCGTCGATTTATTTTCAAATAATCCCGTAACCGCACCAACGATTGCTTCCCAAAAAAGCTGCAAGGGATTGGAGGAATCCTTCTCCAGGCTTAAGACCTGCATATTTCTGAAAATTGGTTTAATATAACCTTCAAACTTCCCCTTTGAAGCAGCTAATTCTGTAAACAATTCAAACGTTCCTTTTTCTACATCAAATTTGCTGTAAGCTTTGATAAAATTATTAAGCTTTGTGAGATCAATATTTTTTAATTCTGCATCGAGATTAAATGTGGGAGCTTTTTCGAAAGGGTTTATATCGGCGTGCAGCCTGAAAGTGCCACTGCCCATTGCATTACCCGTTGCATTAATAGTTGCCATTAAAGTTTTGGAAATATCTTTACTATTGGTGAGATTTTCCGCAGTTGCATTTAAATTCCGAAGAAATATATTCACCTGGGGATCCCTATGAAAATCCCTGTAATGGATTTCCCCGTTATGAATTTCAAACCGGTTTATCCTCAAGGGAAACAATTCTTTCACTTTATCCGTCCATGAATCATCAACACTTTTTTGAGAAGTCTTGCTGCTGGGCCCGGCAACAAAATTTATTTTAGGATTGTCAAGCTCAATCTCCCCGACCACCGAACCTTCAAAAAGCGCACTCCATTGCACAGAGAGATCTACTCTCTTTGCAGAAAAAAAAGGAACCGGGACTTTTCCGTCGGTTTTCACCAGCGAGACATCCTCAATCACATAGGCGCCTCTAATTAAACTAATGTCAACATCCCCTACCCTGCCTGAATATTCAGGTATTTCACTTAATGTCTTGTTTACATAATCTTTTACTATGTAGGGAAGAGCGATCCTTACTGCGGCAAGGATTAATATTAATGCAATTAATATCTGCCCGGTCCTGGATGCAGCAATATATTTGGCTTTGTTTATTATCATCTTCTTTTCCCTGCTAAAAACCTGATTGCTTCTTATATCAAAAAAAAAGATTGGACAGCATGTGTCGGAAATTTCAAAATTGCCGTCCAACCTAATTATTTTAGAAGAAATACTTACTGTGGTTAGTTTGCCAACAGTACCTTTCTGAAAATTGTCTTTACCTTTTTAATAGACCGGTCATATTCAATTTTCTTAAAAATATTTTTCCTTTCGAGCAGCTTAGAAAACAGCATCCATAAGTTTACTCCTTTGATTTCATAGCTTCTTTTACCGGGATAAAGCAGGTGCATATTTGCCAAATTCTCAAGGTTATGGCCTTTACCTACTTGTTTTACCGGACCGGAAGAATAAATATTTGAAGCAAATGCCAGCTTATCTTTAAAACTATTAAAGGAAAGACTAATGCTGTCCCCGGTTTGTTTATGAATAATTTTTATAGAATTATCTTCGCGGACGTCTTCTATTGACCAATTGTTAGATAATATTGCATAATTAATTAGAGACGGAGTTTGCTCTTCTCCGTATTGCGGGTCCACGTATAATTTATAGCGGTATTCTCTTATACTTATATTACTTTTATAAGTATTTAGTTGTTTTGTCACATTGCCCTCATTTTATTGAACAAAAAATCAGCCAGGCTGAAGCCAAAATTCTTTCTCGGCTTATTCATATATGCTTACTTTTTCATCGAGTCGGTATTTACAAATTCTTTTCATTGACATTCGATAAGCCTCAGCCTTTAATTTCTGATAAAGCCCTGTCTTTTACCGAATAAGATAAAATTTGTTTCAATTTTTTTTCAAGTTCATTAGTACTTATTGGTTTTCTTACATACGAAAAATCCCGCGGAATTTTTTTATTCTTTACAAATGATTCCGGAGAAAAAGCGGAAATAAAAACGACCGGGGTACCAATCCGGGAATTAATAAAATATGCAGCTTCAACTCCGTTCATGGAATCTTCAAATTTGATATCCATTAAAATTAAATCCGGTTTGAATTCCAGGGCATAATTCACAGCATCAGCGGCCGTATGAACACTATGTACGTTTGTATAACCCAGTTCCGCTAATGTTTTTTTCAGATCAAGTGTAATTATCCTTTCGTCTTCAGCAATTAAAATATTCGTATTCATTTATAACTGTTAAATGATTATGAAGTTCCAAATCAAAATTCTTATCTTTATCTCATGAAAGTTAATATTGCTTCATTATAAAGATTGTTTTTAATATCAATATTTTTCCTTATGAGTAAGCTTTGTGATAAGCCGGTCAAATTTTAAAAAAAGTGATTTTTAATACAAAGAAGAGTGAATCTTGAGAATACTTAAAATTTTAATTTCTGATTTCAGAATACTTTAAGAATATTATAAATATTTATACTTTTAAAGGGTATTAGATCTTTAGTTTATAAACAGAAAGGATAATATGGAACCGGTAGGAAAAGCTTTTCTGGAAGAAAGCAGATACAGATTCGAAAGCTGTTTTATGCGGCTATTTCATTGCCTGGATCAAATTAATGAAAACCAGGTTTGGTGGAAGCCCAGTGAGCGGATGAATTCAATCGGAATTTTAATCAAACATCTTTGCGGTAATTTAAGACAATGGACGGTTATTCAAATGAACAACTCTGAGGATTTCAGGAACCGTGATGAAGAATTTAAAGATGAAAAAAAACCTTCAAAAGAAGAACTTAAAAATTTACTAAAAGAAATTAAGGAAGATTTTATATCAGCTGCAGATAATTTTGATCCTGCCCGGCTTGGCGAACCTAAATTTATTCAGGGATTTAATGTAACAATACTGGCTGCAATGTACCATTCTTTGGCTCATCTGGAAGAACATTTAGGACAGATTATTCTCCTGACAAGACTTCAGCTGGGAGATAATTACAAAATATTCTCATGGCAAAAGCATGGGCACTAAAACTTTTATACAAGATTTCAAAACTTTCCTGTTTTCTAGAATGAATCGGGATAAACGTTCATGGAGACAGTCTTTCTATCTTCCATTTATATTTTTTTTTAATATATCTGATCCGGTCATGAAGACGATGCTTTCTCCCCTGCCAGAATTCAAACTTACCAGGAAATAATTTTAACCCCC